>JBAXBD010000212.1:0-9028 GCA_037142165.1 Schlesneria sp.
GTTAGCCGCTTTGGTTGTCGCGATCTCGGTAATTGCCGGTCGCAATATTCCTGGTTTGGTCGAAGTCATTTTGCTGGAGCATCTCGCCGTTGACGCAGGTGTTCGATTCGCGGCGACATGTCTAGTTCGATATGCGATCTTTGTTGCGGGTGCCTTCTGTGCGTTTGCGCAGATTCGGATTGGATGGAGCAACGTTCAATGGCTTGTTGCGGCTGCTTCGGTCGGTCTGGGATTCGGATTGCAAGAAATCTTTGCCAACTTCGTTTCGGGGATCATCCTGCTTTTCGAGCGACCGATGCGGGTTGGTGATGTCGTGACCGTAGGTGACACGACTGGAACCGTCTCACGAATTCGATTTCGAGCGACGACAATTGTTGACGGGGATCGAAAAGAATTGATTGTCCCTAACAAAGAATTCATTACAGGCAAGCTGCTGAACTGGACACTCAGCGATCAGGTGAATCGTTTTGCCGTCAAAGTCATTGTGAGCAGTCACAACGACCCACACCGTGTTCGTAAGATCCTGACGGAGATTGCCGGTCATCAATCAAATGTGTTGAAAGAGCCTGCACCCGTCGTTTCTTTAGAAGAGATTAACGGTGGATTGACGTTTGTTGTTCGAGCTTTCTTACCGACGCTTGAAGGTCGTACGGACGCCATTAATGACCTTTACTCCGTCATTCACAAGCGATTTGCCCAAGAAGGAATCGAGATGCCGCGAGCCTCTCAAGACGTGTTTATTCATACAGACATCAGCGATGCTCATCCGTCATCACCCCCGCCCCCACATTCTTTTGGTATCAATCTTGATCGCCATCCTGTTCCGACAGCTTCCAAGGAGGGTTCGGCGTGATTACCAGGATTACTGGAAAACTGGTTCGATTGGGCGAAGCAGAAGCACGTGTTGATGTGGGGGCATTTGAGTACGAAGTCTTTGTCCCTGAGTTTGTCCGAAGGCAACTGCAAGCTTCGCTCGGTGAAAATATCAGCCTGAAAACGATTCAGTACATCGAAGGAAACCCTCAACAAGGACGACTCACGCCGCGATTGGTTGGGTTTCTGAGCGAGGCAGAACTCGAGTTCTTCGAACTTGTTTGTTCCGTTGACGGTATGGGAGTGAAAAAGACGCTGCGTTCTATGGTACGACCGGTCCGAGAAGTTGCCGAAGCCATCGAAGAACAGAACGTGAAAGAATTAAGTCTGCTTCCTGGAATTGGTCCGGCAATGAGCGAACGAATCGTCGCCAAACTGCGTCGGCGAATGGCCAAGTTCGCACTCATGGTCGCCAAAGAGTTTCCCGAGGCCAAAGTCGCCGAAAAAGGTGTTCTTGGTGAGGCACTTGAAGCGTTGATCAGTCTTGGATTCAACTCTGTCGAGGCTCGTGAAAAGATCGATGCGGTTTCAACCGGGAAGACCAAGTTCAAAACAGTCGAAGACGTGATTCTCGCAATTTACCAGCAGGAAAAAAGCTGAATGAGGCTGTTGATCGACGCAACTACACTCCGAGCATAAGATATCTGAAAATGCTTGGGAATGTCGGCAATCTGAATGGATGGGCCGCATTTTGCGTCCCAGTTTTCAGACCGGAGAAATAATCTTGTCGACAGCAAAGTCATCTTTACCTGATGGATTTAAACTCCGGCAATCCTGGCGGATGGTTGGAAGTGCGGCTCCTGTCTTTCCTGGATTCGAAGTCGATATTTGCGACCGCGTTTCAGACGATGAAAAACCCGATGCGGTTTGGCACCGCGAACGGGCGCGAGAAATGATTAACGCGCATCCCGAAATCAAGCAGCTTTTTGGAAACTATCCGCTGACAGCGTTCTGGTGTGTAGCTGTCGCAGGGATACAACTTGGCATTGCTGTGGCAATGAGTCATTTCCCTTGGTGGGGCACGATCTTAGCCGCATACTTTGCTGGGGCTCCCATCAACATCGCCTTGTTTCAGCTTTCACATGAGTGTGACCACTTGATGGTCTTTAAGTCGAAATTCTGGAACCGATATCTTTTTACCTTGACTTCGATCCCCATGTTTTTGACGGCGCACCATACATGGTGGACCGAACATATTGTGCACCATAATGACATGAGCGCTACAAAAGACTTTATAACGCGGCGACGTTCGTATTTTCTCGTGACGCGATCAACGTCCCCATTGTTTGTCCCGTATTCACTATTCATGGTCGTCATGCAGGTCTTGAGAAGTGCATTGGGATTGTTGCTCTACTTCTTGACGTCACTGCTTCGCGGGCAATTGGAACCAACTCGATTCACGTTGTCGGTACTGGCTGACGAACACCTCGTATCGGGGTATGAGAAGGATCGAATCACCAGGTGGGCAGTCACCTACCCGGTTTTCGCGTTCTTGGTTTACGGGGTTTTATTCGTGTACGGTGGTTGGATGCCTTTATTGTACCTGATGCTCAGTCAGGTCTTTTTCACCGGATACTTGCATCCATACTGTCTTGGGTGGGTACTTGGAATTTCCCATTTTCATGGCAGAAAGAACTATCAACCAACCGCGTCACATTACGGGCAACTGATCAATCTGATGTCATTCAATGCCGGTTTACATGTCGAACACCACGACATTGCGGGCATTCCCTGGTTCCGGCTTTGGAAGTTGCGAGAATTGGCACCTGAGTTTTTTAATGACTTAGAACCGATTCGATCCTATACAGGGCTTGGCTGGCAGTTTGTCTTCGCCGATCCAGAGACTTTTGAAGATAAGTTTAACACTGAGACACACCGAAATCTCAAACGGTTCGGTGATCAGCAAATCGCTTGATTCTCCCCGAAACGCGAGTCACACCCGCTGCGATTCGACATCTGGCGACCGGCGGGTTACATTTTGTCTTGCTGAATCGTTTTCAGCGCATTAAACAGGCCTGTTTTTTTACGACCGAGACGACAGATGATCGATGTTAATGGACCCGATTTCTCGAAATCCGAGCTGATTCCAGTGATCGCGCAGGACGAAGCGACGGGTGATGTACTTATGCTTGCATACATGAACGCTGAAGCGTTCGATGAAACCCTTAAGACGAAGCGTGTTTGCTATTACAGTCGCAGCCGAAAGAAGCTTTGGCGAAAAGGGGAAGAAAGCGGCAACGTGCAGGAATTGAAGTCAATATTCTATGACTGCGATGCTGACACCCTTCTGGTGAAAGTGAACCAGATAGGTGGCGCCGCATGTCATGCAGGATATCGAAGTTGCTTCTTCCGCCAGATCGATCCCCAAACGCATTCCGTTTCCGTCGTTGGTGAACGAGTTTTTGACCCAGAAACTGTCTACAAGAAATAACGAATCCCAAATGTCCGAAAAGCTGATTAAACTTGGTATTCCTGCCGGTAGCCTTCAAGAGGCAACGGCTGAACTTTTTAAAAAAGCGGGCTATACGATCAAGTTTTCGTCCCGATCGTACTATCCCGAAATCGACGATGCTGAAATCGAGTGCATGTTAATTCGTGCGCAAGAGATGGCACGGTACGTCGAGCAGGGGGTGCTGGATGCGGGAATTACCGGGCATGATTGGATTTTGGAAAACAATTCCCAGGTTCATGAAGTCTGCGAACTGATGTTTTCGAAAGTCAGTCGCCGTCCAGTCCGCTGGGTGCTGTGCGTTCCCAATGATTCCCCCGTCAAATCGGTCAAAGATTTGGAAGGAAAACGAATCGCCACCGAAGTCGTAGGCCTGACAAAGCGATACCTCGAAAAGAATGGTGTCACGGCTCAAGTCGAGTTTTCCTGGGGCGCAACCGAAGTCAAACCTCCGAAATTAGCGGATGCGATCGTCGAAGTCACCGAAACTGGTAGTTCTCTGAAAGCCAACAATCTGCGAATCGTAGAAGAAGTGATGCAAAGCACGACTCGATTCATTGCCAACAAGTCGGCATGGAGCGATCCATGGAAGCGTGACAAACTTTCGAACATCTCATTGATGCTTCAAAGTTGCCTGGCGGCAGAAGGAAAAGTCGGGTTAATGATGAACGTGAGACGTTCTGATCTGGCAGCGATCATTCGAGAATTGCCGGCCCTTCAAAAGCCGACTGTTGCATCTCTTTCAGACCCGGATTGGGTCGACGTGAATACGATTGTCGACGAATCGTTTGTACGAATGGTTGTTCCACGGCTCAAAGCCGCCGGAGCCAAGGGGATTGTCGAATACCCGATCAACAAGATCATCGACTGACCGAAGATCATTCTCTGTCAAATCGATGAGGAGCTTGTACTAGATGTCAAACGAATCCCCTTTGAAACCGCCAGCCACGACCGGACTGAATCTTCCACCGTGGGTAATTCTCGCTGTCATCGTTGCGTTCCTGGGATACAGTTGGTGGCAGAATTATCAGACGCAAACAAAGTCGTTAAAGGAAAATCCACCGTCGTCGTACGCGCGAGAGGACCATTACGATCACGCTGAAATTCTCGATCCACCTGATTCCGACGTCGCCCTCGGTCACACAGCAACGGAAAACTTGCGTTCAGGCGAAGTGATTAACGGGAATGTTCCATCACCGCCAGAACCGGACACAGGAACAAAATTGAGCGACTCCAGGTCGTCCGATAATCATCCATCGATTCGTGCGCCGAACGAAAACCGATTGAACGATTCCAGGACGAACCCGGATGCTCCCTCGGACCGCCGGCGATCATCGGGTCCACTATCGAACATCCGCGCAAACCCATCTCAGGGAACTCAAGCCGACCCCGTCAAGCCAACGGTCTCTGATCGACAACGTCCGACTTCCAAATCAGAGACATCAGAGAAGTCAGATACTGCCGACTTCCAGATTAAGAACCAGACGATTCGTGATCTCGACGGTCGAGTCGTTTACAAAGGGACGATTGATCTCAAGCCGACACTTGATCGGATCGCTCGTGGTGAAGCGAACCGGCATCGTAATGACGGCGCCACATTCGAAAATCGCGAAAACCGGTTACCGCGAAAACCGGCGGGGTACTACAGGGAATACGTGAATCCTACGCCTGGCGAATACGGTCCCGGCCCGCAGCGAATCATCATTGGGAAAAAGGATGAAGTCTGGTACACGCCTGACCATTACAAAACATTCAAACAGATTAAATGACGAACGTTCGTCAATATCCGACGGCGGCTCCATCTTTCCGCGGATCTGACGCTCCCTGTAAAACGCCTTGATCCCAGTCAATCCAGATACCTTGATAGCCGCCGAACCCACCTGGATCGGTTGCCACTTTGTGACCTAGCGACTTCAACCGCTCGCGAGTTTCCTGGGTGAACCCGCTTTCCAGATACACAGTTCCCCCGTCTGCTGAAGCAGCGATACCTGTTGGAGTTGGGCTTCCCCCATGACGGATTCGAGCAGCATCGCCTGCAGCCTGGACATTCATTCCGAAGTCAATCACGTTGATTAGGACGCTGACATGCCCTTGCGCCTGCATGTCGCCACCCATGACACCAAAGCAAAAACAGGGTCGTCCACTCTTCGTGACCATCGCCGGAATGATCGTGTGGAAAGGCCGCTTCCCCGGTTCCAGTCGATTCAGGTGGTCGTCCGTCAATGCAAACAATTGACCCCGGTTTTGAATAGCAAACCCAACATTACCCGGGACAACCTGCGAGCCGAACCCATGGTATAGACTCTGTATGAGAGAGCAGCAGTTTCGATCTTTATCGACCACAGTCAGGTAAACAGTATCAACGCGTTCCAGCTTGGGATCGCCTGCAGGAACGTTGATCGCGGCCCGGTCACGATTGATCAGGCTCCGTCTGCGATCAGCATATTCTTTCGAAATTAACTCGGCTGTTGGAAGTTTGGCAAATGCAGGATCGGCATAGAATCGAGCCCGGTCAGCGAATGCCAGCTTCTTCGCCTCGACGAACAAATGGACGTACTCGGCACTCTTCGGCCCCAGCGACTTCAGATCGAACGGTTCCAGCAGATTCAACATTTGAAGTGCTGCAATCCCTTGTCCGTTGGGAGGCAACTCCCACACCGAATAGCCACGGTATGTGGTTGAAACGGGTTCGACCCATTCGCTGCGATGGGCAGCGAGATCCGCCGCAGTTAAATACCCTCCATTTCCCCGGCTGAACCGATCGATTTCTTCGGCAATTGCTCCTCGATAAAACGCATCGCGCCCCTGATTTGCAATCAGACGAAGGCTGGCTGCTAACTCGGGTAGCCGAGTGATCGCACCTATTCTTGGCGGTTGTCCACCGGGCAAATAAACCCGTGCCGAATCGGGCCATTTTGATAATTCCTTCTGAGCGCTCTTCCAGCTTGCGGCAATCAATTCCGAAACGGGATAGCCTTCATCCGCCGTGATAATCGACGGCTTCAATAATTCAGCGAGCGGACGAGATCCGAATCGCTTGCTTAGCTCATGCCATCCATCAACACAACCCGGAACGGACCATGATAATGGACCAACCGTCGGGATTTCCGTCAACTTTTTTTCGCGGAAAACCTCACGTGTGAGCGTCGCGGGACTGCGTCCCGAGCCATTCAATCCGTAGAGGCGCTGGGTATTTGCATCCCATACAATTGCGAACAGGTCGCCGCCGATGCCACAACTCATCGGTTCGACAACACCTAACATGGCGTTCGCTGCAATTGCGGCATCGACCGCATTTCCTCCGTTGCGTAAAACGTCCAGCCCGGCTTGAGCCGCTGCGGGGTGACTGGTCGCGACAATTCCGTTTCGTCCCAAAACCATCGAACGGCTTTGCCCTGCCATCCCTGATGGTCGATCGTACTCGGCCGCCAATCCTGCCAACATGAACATGCTCCCAGCGGTGACAATCGAAATGGTGTTTCGGACAAATAAGAGCCAATGACGACGTCGAACCCAATTGAACACTGACGGATTGGTTGTCATAAGGATCGACTCTATAAAAAACGGCTGATGTACGAGTTGACGATAAGTCCGGCAAAATCTGCGGTTGGATTCTTTTACCGATGGTTCACGTTTTTCGCGAGTCCCACAAGATTCCGGAATCAATGACCTTTAAGGCACAACAGTTGTTGTTCTAATTGATAAATTGATTGGAGCACGGTGTCTCAATTTCAACGTTCGGCAAATCTCGCCGCGTGCTTCTTGAGACTTCGTTGATGCGACTTGTCTGGATTTGCCGATGATTCCTTTGCGGCAAACAAAACGGTTCAGACGTTTTCGACTGCCTTAATTTATCCGGATTTCATTAAAGCTCAGCCTCGCGGTCGCATTCGGGAAATTCATTTTCAGAATCGGCTGATGGGGCGTTGTAACGATGGCTCAAGGAAGAGAAAGAACCAGCTATGGACCTTGGCTTTTGGGGTTTTCGACATTGGCCGTTTGATCGTTCGTTCTCTGCCGATCGATTCTTTGCCAGCCAGCAGCATGACGAAGCGATGGCACGCATGTTGTTTCTCGTCGAGGAATCGCGCCGTTGCGGGATTATTGTTGGAGCGAGCGGGACAGGGAAAACCTATCTGTTAAAACTTCTGCAACAACGATCCGAGCGACTTGGCCGGCTCGTCGTGCGATGTGAAGCGACGGGAATCGAAGGTGAAGAATTTATTGGTCAAATTGCAATCGGTTGCAATGCCGCAATTGACCCAAATTTAACTTCAGCACGTATCTGGAGCGGTCTTCGTGCTCGATTTGCGGCATTGGCAGTGATCCGACAACCACTGATCATACTGATCGATCACTTCGATCAAGTTGAATTCCGTTGCCAGCAAGCGGTATGGCGACTGAATCAGTTGGCAGATGCCGTCGGATTGAAACTGACCGTTGTCCTGGCAACTCGTGATCGAACCTTTCCTGCGGTGCTGCAAGACCTCGTCGAGTTGCGAATCGACATTGCTCCCTGGAACGCGAGCGAAACATTTCATTTCATTAAATCGGCAGTTGAACACGCCGGTTGTTGTGACGGTGTCTTCACCGACGATGCGATCAGCGCAATTCACGAATTGACCAACGGCGTTCCAGCGAGAGTTGTGTCGCTTAGCAGCCACAGCCTGCTTGCAGCCAGGGGTCAAGATCAAATGCTCGTAACGAGAGAATACGTCGAAGCTGCGGCTAGCGAGTTACTTCCACGCGGCGACCACGTCCCCGCAAATCATTTTACAACTTCTGCTCAGTCCCATGGGAGACGGTTGCAAAGTCCACGGGCGTTCTAGGGGACGACCGTCAATTTTGATGAAATCGGCCACGAATGCGACCTTATGGGATTGCAAAAAACAACCCCGTCACAACAGCCGCTTCAACAACCGCCGCTTTGGCGTTCAATGGAATTTGATAGTGCAACTTCGGTGCACATTCGCCAGGTCGATACCAGCCGAGCGGATACTCTTGCTTACACGGTGGAGTAATCGTCATTTGATAAGGAAGCAAAACGAATTGAACACCAGCCCGCGCCAGCGAGGCGACGGGTTGCACCACAGGATGGTACGTATGACCGTATCGCTCTAAAGCAGGATCAGCAAAATAAAGTGGATAGTAGTAGAAGTTCGTGGGTTCCCACGCCATCGTGATAAGTGGAAATGACCTTTCCTCAAAGGTTTTCGACTTGAGGGGAATCTTAAATTCCTTGCCCTTTTCCGCCGCAAATTCCCGGATATCTCTGTCTCGGTCTCGATCGTAATAGGGGTTGATACTCCCAATCATTCGATCCAGCGGAGATCGCGGCGCATCGCTTGCATTTTTGTCTGATACCCCGGATTTCGTGTCCATGTTCTGAGTCGCAACTCGCATTTCCGACGATTTCCCAAGCTCAGTACCTGTTGCACGCGTATCGTTTCTAGGCGCCAAATTTGACACCGCCGATTCGTCAAATTCGGAAGGCCGAGCGGGCAAGACCCAATCATCTGGATTTGCTGCTATCCTGGGAATTACAAGCCCTTCAGCAGGCAATGGGGGAAGTTCCGATTCTCTCAGGTTGCGTTCGGCATCCTGTGGAAGTGCCTCTGGAACGTAACGAGGTGATAACTGCGAACTGACAGGATATTGCTGTTTGACACGCTGCCATCGCTCAGATGCAGAACGCTGCTTCAGAAC
>JBAXBD010000213.1:0-9017 GCA_037142165.1 Schlesneria sp.
AGCCGTCTGGTGAATCGTTTGATGGGATTTCCGGGATTCGATCTCTCAACATCAGGAACCTTGCTTTGGAACAACAGAACGAACTGATTGATGGTGGTGATCCTGCGAGGTCGGAAGGGCAGGCGAGCGATTACGATCACGTCTGATTCAATCCGGGAAATGTTCCGGCTGATCGACTGGATGATGCGGTTGAGTCAACGATTCGAGACACAGTTCAAAGCGGAAATCTGTCCAAAGCGATGGATAGGCTTAGCAACGTACGCAGGCCTTAATCTGAAGGTCATTCAGCCCGCAGGGGGCGAAGCATCAATGATCGAGTCGCATCGCTGGCGGAGCGGTTTTCGTACAGGACGCGGTAAACTTCGGTCGTGATCGGCATTTCGATCCCTTCCTGTTCGCTGACATCAAACACGCTCTTG
Organism: Schlesneria sp.; assembly: GCA_037142165.1. Taxonomy (GTDB): domain Bacteria; phylum Planctomycetota; class Planctomycetia; order Planctomycetales; family Planctomycetaceae; genus Schlesneria. The sequence continues at coordinate 420 of JBAXBD010000213.1, forward strand.
GCTGTTGCAACACCTTCCGCGACGGCATCCATACTCGCCAGGATTTGCGTTAATGTTTCCCCTTTACCGAGACGGACACCGACTCCGCGATTTCGTCCGTAGGGGCTGACGCAGGTTGTGATGAGATCGCCCATTCCGGCCAGGCCGGTGAATGTCCCTGGTTCGGCTCCAAATCGTTGTCCGAAACGGGTCATTTCCACGAGGCCTCGCGTCATCAGCGAAGACTTCGCGTTATCACCGTATCCCAGACCGTCAGAAATCCCGGCTGCAATCGCAATCACGTTCTTCAATGCGGCGGCTAATTCGACGCCGATCAGATCGAGGTTCGTATAAACGCGGAAACGTTCTGTATTGAACATTCGCTGGACTTGCCGGGCCAATCCGAGATCTCCGCTCGCCGCAACGACCGTTGCCGGCATGCGCCGTGAGATTTCTTCGGCGTGACTTGGCCCGCCGACGGCGACCACCGCTCGACTGCCCAGGACTTCTGTGATGATTTCGCTCGGTCGCATGAACGTTTCGTTCTCGATCCCTTTGATGACGCTGATCATCGGACGATTACGGTTCAAATACGGCCGCATCTCGGTCAGACTGTGCCGCAGGAATTGAGTCGGGATCGCTGCCACGATGTATTCGCAGTCTCGAAGCGCGAGCTCGATATCGGCCGTAATGAAAATATTTTCCGGCAACCGAACGCCAGGTAATAATCGCTTGTTTTCGCGTGCCTGTTGAATCTGCTCGGCGTGGGCCGGGTTACGAGCCCACATGGAAACATGCTGGTCGTTGTGCTCGGCGAGCAGTATCGCACAAGCGGTTGCCATGGCACCATTGCCGAGAACAGTGATTTTGGTCGTCATTCGAGGTTACCGTTGATGTAGAATCCGCCCGTGAACGAATTGACGGGAGCTGAAAACAATGACTGTGATGTTGCTGCGTTGTAAATCAAATTGTTCACGGTCCCGGTGAATTGGATTGTCGGGGCGACCGAGGTGAAGATGATTCCCTGATGCGTTGTCAGATCTTTCGATAACAGATTGATCGTGTTTCCGTCAATTTGCAATCGGGAATTGGCAGCGACATTATCAAACAACATCCCTGTCAGTCCGCCCGCCCCGTCCGTGATGATGTTCGAAGCAATGTAATCGGTGCTCGTCCCCGTGAGGGCAAATCGTTCGCCGATGCCAGCGGCGCCATTGAAAGTAAACGTGTTCGTTGTCACGTTCAGAATCGATGTTCCCGCCGCGATAAATGATACGCCCGTCCCCTGACTGTTTGCAAAGGTCGCCGTGTTTCCACTGACCTGGGCGGCCATCGAACCAGTGGTTGAGGTCTCCTGGATCAGGAATCCCGTCATCCCAGCCCCTTGAGCAGAAATGTTATTGTTCGAGAACGTGATGCTTTCAGGGCCGCTCCAATTCACGTTGACGACCGCATTCCCCCCATGATACCCGGTGATGGTATTCGAGTTGACTGTCGTGGCCAGTGAAGATCCTGACCCGGTGGAAAGTGTTTGAAACAGAATCGCCGTTCCGTTTGCATCCGAGATCGTATTGCCCGAGATTCGTGAGTTAAAGGTTCCGAGAGTATCTCCCTGGACCCGAATTGTACCACCGCCAGTCGCTCCGTTTCCGGTCAATTGAGAATTCGCCAGGATCAAGGTTGCGTCATCTAATGAGTCAACTGCGTATCCTGACGAACCCGTGATTCGCACGTTGTTCAAGACAATTTGACCGGACTTTGTCGATTGAACGCCGACCGCATTGTTCTTGAAGTCAACCCACGAAATGTTCGTTTGCCCAAAGGAATTGACGATCAAACCTGTGCCAGTATTCTGAATCGTACCACCGCTGGCGAGGTTTCCATTTCCCTGGACCGTGAAATTGCCCTGACTTTGGACAAGGCTGATTCCGAAGGGGCCGCCATTCACCGAGACGTTTTGTAGCGCCGCATTGATCGTTGACCCTTGAACGTCGACCGCCGGTGCGTTCACCGCATTAATTGTCCCCTTATTAATCTGCAAGAATGAGTCACCACGTGCATAAAGCCCCGTCGCGTTGGTTGTATTAAGTGTCATGTTGCTGACAAAAATCTCACTGGTCCCGTTGACGAGAGAAATCGCGGGAAACGCAGACGTCGAAGTGACATTCAGGTTGTTGATATTAATCAAAGCGTCGGACGCATTAACGGTGAATCCTTTCCCGTTTGGCGAATTGATTGTTGTGTAACCCGTGAAATTGTAGGTGTTGTAGGTGGTCGTGGTTGTTCCATTCGTGGTCGAGGCCACTCCTGTTGTTCCCGAAATCGCCACGGCTGGACCAAATGTCTGCGTCGTATTCAACGAAGCGACAGTGACGTCGGTCCCGACGTTGGTCATACTAAGTCCCGCACCCCCGGTTCCTTTAACGGTCAAATTGGCAAGACTGATCGATCCACCTTGTGTGTTCGACAATACAAAACCGTCACCCTGAGATGTAATCGTGGTTCCCAGACCGTTGAATGCGAGATTTGCGTTTCCACCATCGACGACGATCCCGTTCCCTCCCGCAGAATTGACCTGGATATTATCCATGTTGACGTTGCCTGACGAACCGGTCAGACGTATCGCATCATTTCCAACTTGATTGAATGTCAGGTCGTGGAGATGAGCTCCAGAAACATTATTTCCGATGATGCCATCGCCACTCACGTGGTTAAATGTAAATCCTGATACTTCGTTATTTGATGCCAATGTAATGGCGTTGCCGTTCGTTGCTTCAAACCGAGGGGTGAGTGTCGAATTCGTTGTTTGTGACGTCTGCGAGAAGTGCGGCAGGAATACAGTACCGCCCCCTGGCACGGCGAGTGCTCCCGAGGCCGTGTTGCTTTCACCGATCAAGTGCTGACCAGCGGACAAGGTGATTGACTCATTGATGATCGTGCCGCTGCGAACGTAAATTACGTCTCCGCCCGATGCGATTGCGGCTCCAATCGAATTAAACGGATGGGCGGTCGTGCCGTCACCAGTTTGTTGAACTAGCTGGTTGTAGCCAGGGGCCAATGCAATCGGATTTGTAATTCCAATCGGATCCGCGATTAAAATCGGATTTAATGGGTTATATGGCTGGCCGGCCTCATAGACCTGTTCAATCTGATATGGCTTACCTGTGGCCGGATTGATGGCGACTTTGTTGTTCGTGTCCACCGTTTCACGGCTGACAATCACGTTGTAGAGTCGCTCGACAAACCGGAATGGCGACGGGGTTGGTTGCTTCCAGCCACTCGTTGGATTGTTGTTTCCGTAGGGAAGCTGCAGCGAGATCCCCGCCATGAGGTTGCTGCCGTACAGTTGATCGTTCGTATAAAGCAACTGAGCTGTCACACCGTTGTTGTAAACCCCTTCGACTCGCATCTTGAAGCCGTCAACATTTCCTTTGGATCCACCTTCAAAGTGATATCCGCCAACAAACCCGCGAAGCCAATGACGATCGCGGATCGGCATGCTGTACCCAACCTCAAAATCAACGCCGCGAAGTGCGGTCCCCTGATTCACGGCAGTTCCGTAAAGAAGCTGATTGCCGACAATCTTCTCGCCGCTGATCGAGTTCGAAAATGTTTGTGAATTCGAAATCGGCAGGTAGACGTTTGATCGAAGTTCATAACGGTCGATCAAGCCTTCAAAGCTAAGACCGATCTGCTGGAACAATTTCGAAGTCGTATCATCTGCGTCATACCAGACGCTGGCACCACCCCACGCGTTCCAGTCATCGCGAAGATGTCTGTATCCCAAACCGGCGTTTCCACCAAACCGTGAACGGGTGGATTCGAAACCACGAACGTCTGCGAAGACGAAATGTTCGTCCGACAGCATGTAGGGCATGACTTCCAGCGGTACGATGGAATCGCTTCGGCCAAAGGTTTTGCCAGCCAGAAAGCTGGCTCGTCCAATGGCGCCGAATCCATCGCTGATTTCGCGAGGGTCATTCGGTGTTGTCATCGAAAAAAAGTTCTTCACCGTTGGAGGCGCTTTTCCTTTTTGTCGAGCTTTGGCTGCCAGGCGCTCTTCTTTGCGTTTTTCACGAGCGCGTTGCGTAAAGATATCGACTTCCTCGCCAATCGCTTCCGGTGCTGGCGGGATGTCATCGGATTGTCCACGAACGATGCTGATCCAGTCATCGGCTCGCGTCACACGCGGCGATACGCCCCCGATGGCGACCATAAACGTCACCCACAGGCGAATCCCCGTTTGGCAAACATTCCAAACAGATGCTGACCGAGATCGAAGTAACATCACGAAACGTCCTTTCCGCACTCGTCATTCGCCGGTGCGAAACTGGTGCGCAAAGCTGAACTGCATGACGAAGTCACGATGAAAACCTCAAGACGAGAGGTCGTCGCGAAACGCCGTACAGATTCGGATTGGAATTGTGAAATGGGAAATTTACGGAGACAGACTCAGACAGGATCGGGAAGGGTATAAATCCAGAGAGCAGTTCTGTCGAGAGCGACTTTCTAACGCTTGACCGACACCAGCGTAGATTTAAGGAAACTGGCGGAATTCAGTTTTCTTTTTGCCCAAATCCTGCAGTTTCTGCCGGTGGGTCTAATGAAACACCCGGAATAATGTGGGGGAAATGTGGCGATTGGGGGCAGAAAGAGAGTCGAAACTCGGGGTGCCACGGTTTTAACGTCTTAGTAAGACCGTGGCTTCGTCGTTCGATAACGTCTCCCAAGAACACGGCTTAACTGAAGACGGTCAAGCCGTGGCACCCATCTTCGACTGGCGAGTGCGAACGGATCAGTCGAACTGCAATCGCAGCGAAAAATCCTTGACGGCAGTCATGGGAATTTCGTCTGCTTCCATGTGGCGTTGTGAACAGATGAATACAGGCGATTCACGGGACTCATCGCCAGGAGTGGGGAGGCGACCATGGCTTCCCTTAACGATCGATGCATCCAGGCTGACTACATCCATATAATAGCGAAAGCCAAGGAATTTCTGAGCTAACCTGCGGGCAATATGTAGCTTGGGAAAGGAAAGCTTTGGATCGATGAAAAGCTCCACCGGGTCGTAGCCTGGTTTTCGATGGATATCGATCGTTCGAGCGTAGTCCGGAGCCAACCGGTCGTCTTCCCAGAAGTAATAAGTGAACCAGGAATCCTTGGCTGAAACGACAACCAGTTCGCCCGATCGCTCGTGGTCGAGACCAAACTGCCGCTGCTCCGCCCGATCAAGAATCAGATCGACACCGTCAGTCTTTTTGAGCAGCAGTTTAATTGCTTTGATGTCGTCGGAGTTCTGGATATAGACGTGTGCCACCTGATGGTCGGCGACAGCGAACGCGCGAGAGGCCCCACAATCCAATGTCTCCCAGCCGAGTGGTTCACGGCGGACGGTCACGTAACCGTGACGACGCAGAACTCGGTTAATATGGACAGGGCGAGAGACCGGTGTAATTGCATATTCTGAAAGAACGATGATCTCGGCACCGATTTCACGAGCGGCCTCGATACACTTGCCCGCTTCAGCGTCAACCAGACGAATATCCTCGGCGATTTTTGGATCGCCAGGGCCGAGCCGTTGTAAGCCGTAATCAAGATGAGGCAAATACACGAGTGTCAGGCTTGGTCGGTGTCGCCTCATGACTTCAATTGAAGCGTCGGCGATCCATCGCGAACTTGTAATATCGGCTCCCGGCCCCCAGAACCTAGTGAGAGGAAAGACACCCAGCTTCCCTTGAAGTTCATCCCGCAAATTTGCGGGTTGGCTATATGAATCAAAGACTTTTCGGCCATCGGCGGGATAGCTGGGACGTGGTGTCATCGACCAATCGACGCTGGCGTACATGTTGTACCACCAGAACATTTTTGCAGTGGTATACGCGGGGTCTCGCCTCTTTCCTTCGTCGTAGATGCGTTCGCCTTTGACCAGCCGATTGGATTGACGCCACAACCAGACCTCGGCCAGATCGCGAAAGTACCATCCGTTTGCGACGATCCCATGTTCTCGTGGAAGGGTTCCCGTCAGAATCGTCGATTGAGCCGAACAGGTGACGGCAGGCAGAACCGTCCCCATCGGCCTGGCAAAACCCTCGTCCGCTAGACGCTTCAAATGAGGGGTGTTGGCCCCAATCATCTCGTGTGTCAACCCCACGACATTCAGAAGCAAAAGTGGCCGAGTCATCATCAAGTCAACTGCCTGAATATCGCCATCGCAAATGCAGGAAGTAGATCAGCCACGGTTTGACTTTCGATTGCTCCCCGTCGGTGCCGTCGCTCCTTGCCATTCCGTGGCATGGTGTACCACTGTGGAATGAACGACGTTCGCGGTTGAGTTTACCGAAATCACATTAGACTCCCCAAGTCCTGACCGACTGACCGATTCGACCTGGAACTGATAGGTTGTGCCTGGAGTCATCCCAACGACCTTAACGCTCGTCGAACGTCCATTGGTCGTTCCGAGCAGTACTCGATTACCGCTTCCATCGAAGTAGTAAATGTTATACGCGCTCGCGCCCGAAACGGCAGTCCAATTGAGCTGGATTGACGTCGCGGAGAGTATTTTTGCCGATAATGTTGGCCCACTAGTGGCCGGAGCTGCTGGCAGAGTCACGCTAACGACATTCGAATCGGCAACAGTTGTCGCGTTATAAGCTTCGACTTTGAACGAGTTTGTTGAACCTGCAGTCAATCCCGTAATTTGAACGGAAGTCGTGGTCGAACTGACCGTTCCGATCAGCGTCGATTGAGTTCCGTTCACCTGATAAATACGGTAACCCTGAGCTCCCGAAGAAGCACTCCACGATAAGAGCGCCGACGTTGACGAGACTGCAGAGACCGTGACGTTCGTTGGAGCTGTCAATGGGGTCGGAGTGGGGGTTGGGGTCGGAGTTGTGCTAGTTGGGCTGATGACCTGATCGTTCTGGTTGACAACATCCTGTACGAGGTAACCACTCCAGACAACGGTTTGTCGCGTCAAATCGCCGATCTCGCCATTCTTTTGATCGTCGTACCAGCCCAAAGCCTTGTAGTTAACGTTCGGGTCGGTCACCGCTTCTGCAACTTCATGCGATGTGACAGCAGTTAATTCATCGAAGGCCGATGAAAAACCCTGAGAACTGGGGCTTGGATTGACGCCACCGGGATAAGGGAGAACGGCGTAATGAATGTCAGCGGAGGCACCTGTTGCGGTCTTGCCACCAAAGGCTCCGTGATATCCCAAAAATGTGTTCGTACTTGAACTTGAACCGTCGTAAACAACAACCCCCGGTTCGACAAACACCACGTAGAGCCGATTGGCATCGGGCGTTTGCAGTTGATGCGAGTTGATCATCGCCTGGATGTCACTCTGAATCGAAGCGTCCGTGATTCCACTGGTCTTGCTGAGCGAAATATTGTCGATCGAACCGGCCGTCGAAGTCCCCCGACCAACCCCATATCCAGCGTTGGTCAACATGTCCATATACTGGCCCGAGACCAACGTGTTCAAATAGGTATCAAATTGTCCGGTTTGGGTTGTCAGTGACGACGTGTTTTGCCAATCACTGCCGAGGTAAACAGCCTGTGACTCAACACTTTGCAGGACCGCACCGCCATGGAATGTCACAGTCAGCATTTGCCGAGATTCGAGCATTTCGACTTGTGCTGGCGCTGTAAATGAGCGTGCTAACCGACGAACTCGCCGTGACTTTGATCGAGAAAAAAAGCCACGCAAAAATTGCCGGTAGAAGGCTGTGACATTGTTCATTTCAAATTCCTCTTCAATAGGTGTTGCGAGGAACGGACAAATTTTGATGTCAGAATCGCCGAATTAACGCGAAACCGGACGTACGGATAAACGCCACCGTACTCCGACTGATCATCAAAATCGTCAGGGACCTGACAACGAAATGAGGTTTGGATGCAAAGCCCGCGCAACCCACAATATCAAGTGGCAGTTTGAATGTCTCGCTTTAAATTGTTAATTATTGTTTAGATTGGTGCCCGAAAATTTCAACCCGAGATGTATGGCTGAGTCAGGCGATACTTCGAGTGTTTTTCAAGGTATGCCGCGATTCGGTCGGTGCGGGAAATCGCGACCGGCAGGAAATCAAGAGCCTGCTGAAGTCGATCGTCAGGTTCGGCACAACTGAATCGCAGGAAGCCGCCGCCGGCCTCTCCAAAACACTCGCCCCCTAAACAAGCGACACCGAATTTATCGTCAGCGCCTTCCAGCAGGTAAAGAGCCAAACCGTGGCTGGTGATCCCCAGGCGGTTGCAGACGGGAGCCACGTTGGGAAAGACGTAGAACGTCGCGGCAGGGTCAAGCGATCGAAACCCGTCAAGCCGATTGAGCCCGTTTGTCAGCAGTTCAACCTTCTTGCGAAACTTCTGCATGACCGTGTCGCGTTCCGTCGTGTCGCGTTCCAGAGCGGCTTTGCCTGCCAATTGCACGATGGGCGGAGTGCATGACAGTGTCGTATTGATCATCTTGCCGATGGCATCCGAGACTTCCGCCGAGGCGACGGAAAATCCGAGTCGCCATCCGCTCATGCTGTAACTTTTGCTGAACGTGTACGCCGCCACCGATCGTTCAAGCATGCCCGGCTCGGACAGCAACGATTCGTGAGTCCCCTTCCAAAC
>JBAXBD010000214.1:0-8904 GCA_037142165.1 Schlesneria sp.
GAGTACACGTTTGGGCAGCAGTTCCCCACCGAGCGCGAAATCGTCCAGCGATTTATCGGAGCGAAAGACGTCGACGAGATTGTCTTCACGTCGGGCACGACGATGTCGCTTAATATCGTCGCACATGGCTGGGGGAGAAAATTTCTGAAGCCGGGCGACGAAGTTCTCGTCAACCCGATGGAGCATCACGCGAATCTTGTCCCCTGGCAGTTAGCGGCGAAAGCAACAGGAGCGGTCCTCAAATACATCCCCCTGACTGAAGACGGGCGACTTGATCTCAGCCACCTCGATGAATTTTTGACGACGCGTACGAAGTTAGTTGCCGTCACCGCCATGTCGAATGTTCTTGGGACCATCAACCCGATTTCCGAACTGGCCCAGCGTGCTCATGCTGTCGGAGCCTTGATCTGCGTGGACGGAGCTCAAAGTGTTCCGCATGGTTCGACAAACGTGCGGACGTCGAATATCGACTTCTTAGCCTTCTCGGGACACAAGCTTTACGGTCCAACAGGAATCGGAGTTCTGTGGGCACGAAAAGAACTCCTTGAATCAATGGACCCGTTTCTGGCGGGTGGTCACATGATTCGGGAAGTCTTCGAACAATCATCGACCTGGGCAGACCCACCGGCAAAGTTCGAAGCAGGCACTTGTCCCTTCATCGAAGCGGTCGCACTCGGTGCCGCGATCGATTACGTGACGAAGCTGGGTGTCGATCGAATTGCGGACTACGAGCACCAGTTATCGATCTACGCTCATCAAAGACTGAGCGAAGTCCCCGGAGTCCGCATCCTGGGTCCGAGTGTCGAACACAAAGGAGCCATCCTTAGTCTCGTCATCGACGGCCTGCATGCACACGATCTCTCGGATCTTCTCGATCGAGAAGGGGTCGCCATCCGAGCGGGCCATCACTGCACGATGCCGCTGCACGAACTGCTCGGCCTGACCTCCTCAGCCAGAGCAAGCCTCGCGTTCTACAACACGCGGGCCGAAATCGACAAATTGATCGAAGCGATCGATTCAGCGAAAAAAGTCTTTCAGCGCAGGTCAGGTTCACGGCCTGGCGCGACACGCTGAATGAACTGGTACAAATGCCGAAATTAAATCATGCCGCCTCCTCACTCAAGGGCAAAAAACGGTCCTCCGCCATGTCCGCCCCGAACGCGATTGACGCTTCGATATCCTCCCGCATTACGTGGAAGTTCGACATGATCGACTCGTAAGTCTCACCTTCGCTCAAGTTTGCAAGGATCATGCTGACCATGACCCGCGTATCTTTTATGCAGGCTTTTCCGTGACAGACGTCCGGCTTAATGGTGATTCGATCTTGCCATTTCATGCCTCATCTCCTTTTAGGTTTGACAGTGTACATCGTGGATACTCCTCCATTCAGTTTGTCGGCCGGACTTGTCGTATGAGTCTATCAAGACAGGCGGTCCGGCGAATACCGATTCGACTCTGAGTAAGTCGAATCTATTTGAGAAATGCGGCGAGAAGGGTTTACTCAAGCCGATGGCAATGCGAAAGCGCTGATATTTTGCCACTGATCAACACTGATGCACGCGGATTAATGCAAAGAACAAAGCAGGACAAAAGAGTTTTTTACCACGAGTCACATTAATCTCACGTATAAGGCGACGTCGGGAACGAAGGTAAGAAATGAATGTCGTTGGACAGGTTGGCCAACGTCAAATGGACAAATATCACTATAAAGACGGACGTTGGTTAATCGTGGCGAAAATGGCCAACTTTTTTTCGGTCTTCAGCGAGATCTCAATTTCCCGTTACGTTACATTGAATGATTGATCGCTTGGCGGACAGTAATTGGCTTTTGGCGGATCATCGCCCTCATCGGCGGCTGGAAGCCGCCGCTACGGGTGACGAATTGGGTTTTGGATTTGTTGCAGGGTTCACTTCCGATGAGATCTGATTTTTCCAGACAACGAGTACATCCGCTGGGGCGTCGTGAGTTCCTGTTTGATGCGGCATCAGGTCTGGGTTCGCTGGCACTGGCTTCTTTGCTGGCTGGCGAGGGACGGATTCAGGCCGGCGATGAACTGTCATCTCCGATTCGACCTTTGATCCGGCCCGAGGCGCCACTTGCTCAGCGACCGGCTCATTTTACTCCTCGTGCCACTCGGGTACTGATGATTTTCTGTTCGGGAGCACTCAGTCATGTCGACAGTTTTGATTACAAGCCGGAACTGATCAAACGGGACGGTCAGCCGTTGCCGGGGGCCGATAAGCTTGTCACGTTTCAAGGAGAGCAGGGGAGTCTTGTCGCGCCGCAATGGGCGTTCAAACCGCGTGGCGAGTCGGGCAAAATGATTTCTGATCTGTTGCCGAATCTGGCCGAAATGGCCGACGAGATGTGCTTCATCCATTCGATGACCGCCAAGAGTAATACTCATGGTCCCGCCGAAAATCAGATGAGTACCGGGTACACTCTGGACGGTTTCCCGAGTATCGGTGCGTGGGTCAGTTATGCACTGGGAAGTGAGTCGGCAGACCTTCCCAGCTTTGTGGCGATTCCCGATCCACGTGGAGTTCCTCAAGCGGCCTCGAATAACTGGAACAGTGCGTTCCTTCCAGCAGTTTATCAGGGGACTCCGTTTAATGCGGACAAGCCGATCGCCAACCTTTCTCGCCCGCCAGAAATCTCGGAGGCGACCGAAGCGGCCACGTTGAGTTTTCTTAAGCGGATGAACGCTCGTCATCTGGAGCAGCATCCGGGAGATTCGAACCTCGCGGCTCGAATTGCCAGTTATGAACTGGCTGGCCGGCTGCAGCTTCGGGCTGCGGAGGTTTCAGAATTGTCGAAGGAGAGTCAAGAGACTCAGTCGTTATACGGCATGCTTGATGCCAGCCCTCTGAAGGCGGGGTTCGGACGGAATTGTCTGCTGGCCCGGCGGTTACTCGAACGAGGTGTTCGCTTTGTGCAGCTCTTCAACGGTTCCTACGCGATGGGCGAAGGGGTTGGGAACTGGGACGGGCACAAGACTTTGAAATCTCAGTATGAAGTTCATGCACCGATTCTTGATCAGCCGGCGGCTGCGCTACTGAAGGATCTGAAGCGGACGGGATTGCTGGAGGATACTTTGGTGGTGTGGGTGACGGAATTTGGTCGGATGCCGACGTTCCAGAAGGGAGCCAGTGGCCGCGATCATAATCCGAAGGGGTTCACGTGTTGGCTCGCCGGGGCGGGAGTGAAGCGAGCCTTCAGTTATGGTGCGACCGATGATTTCGGGCACACGGCGATTACTCAACCGACGACGATCTATGACCTGCACGCCACGATCTTGCATTTATTGGGGCTGGACCACGAACGGCTGTCGGTTTACCACAATGGGATTGAGCGTCGGCTGACTGACGTTCACGGGCATGTTCTGCACGACATACTGACGTAAGAGAGATTTTGGCGTGGTCGTAAGACAAGATACTTCACGCCAAGGCGCGCAGTCGCGAAGAAGGCACAACAGTCGAATTCTTCCTTGAGTGGCTTCGGAGCCTTCGTGGGAGACTGTTTTAGTTTTCTGTCGATGAAAGATTTCGATCTTACAGATTTTGATCTTACAGTCCGAACAGTTTTTTCAACGCGTTGATCAACCCGTGCGGGGTTCCTTCGCGCGCTTCGTCCTTGAGAGCTTCCAAGGGGGGGTGGAGTAGCTTATTGACGATTCGTTCGACGGTTCGTTCGATCTGTTCGCGGTCTTTTTCATTCAGATGAGGGAGTTTATGGAACAGGCGATCGAGTTCGTCGTGGCTGACGCCATGCCAGTCCTGCATCAGGCGGGTGACGACCTCGCCGCTCGCCCGATGGTAGTACTCCGCCATGAATTTGGCGGTTTCTTCGTCGATGACTTCCCGTGCCTTGTCGATTTCGCGGACACGAGCTTTTCGGTTTTCTTCACAGGTATTTCTGAGGCTGTCGATGTCATAAAGGAAGACGTTATCCAGGTCGCCGACGTTGGTATCGAAATCGCGAGGCGCGCCCAAGTCGAGGATGAATGCGGTTCGCCCTGGGTTGGCGGCACGGACTTGTTTGAAGAGTTTCGCATCGACGATCGGTTTGTCGGCGCCGGTCGTACTGACGATGACATCGGCCTGGCCAAGCCACTTGTTGAGATCGGACCAGGGAGCGGTTCGTCCACCCCATTCGGCAGCGAGTCGCTCTGCGCGCTCGGGGCTTCGATTGACGACAACGATGTCGCGAACCCCTTCGTCTTTGAGATATCGAAGGGTCTCTTCCGCCATTTCGCCAGCACCAATCACCAGAACCAGTTTGTCAGCGAAATGATCAAAAATACTTTTTGCGAAGTCGCCCACAGCAACGCTGGCGATGGAGACCTTTCCTTCCGCCAGTCGTGTTTCCGATCGGACTCGACCGGACGTTCGGATGGCACCCTGGAACAGTGCATGAGCGACAGAACCACACGAACCTTGAGCTTCGGCGACTCGATAGGCTTCGCGAACCTGATTGACGATTTGAGGTTCACCCAGGACCATGCTGTCGAGCGACGAGATCACTTCGAACAGGTGCCTGACCGCTTCCGAACCGGTCGCGGCTCGCAGTTCCCCGACGAACTCATCAAGCGGAACGTCGTGAAATTCCGACAGAAATTGCGCCAGAAGTGGCGGCGTCAATGGTTCGGCGTCGGAAGGTCGAGCGACGTAAAGCTCAACTCGATTACACGTCGAAAGAACGACCGATTCGGTTTCCGGGAAGCGTTCTTTCAGCCGGGTGTACGCCGCTTCCAATCGTTCGGGCGTGGCAAACGCTAAACGCTCGCGAATCGCCAGTGGTGTCGTTTGATGGGTGCAGTAAAGAGCGAGCAAATTCATGGTGCCCGTCCTTCTGCTGCGTCAGAAGCGACAGGTGCCGAACCGTGGATCGATCGCATGCCTACGGCAGCGGTCAGCATCTGTAAGCCAATCATTGTGACGAGCAGAAAGCCGCAGGCCCATGCGGTCAGGAGCGCCACCTGTCGTCCAGGAGATCGTTTTTGAGTAAGCAACCAGACAAACAGAACACCCATCAACAGGCCAGTGATCGCTCCACCGATGACGACAGGATCGGTCCACGTCATCGGCAATTCGCCCCCTTTGGCGAAGATTGAGAGGCCAAATCCTGTCGCGATTCCAAACGCCTGGAACGGAACCGCAGTCAGAATGGCCCATCGATTCAATCGTTCGATCAATTCCAGGTTTGGCAATTTCACTGCGCCGGTCGTCATCAATCTCTTTTTCAGGCGTCGGTGCTGCCACAAATAGAGAAGGCTTGAAACAAACCCAAGCAAGACAAATGTCGTACCCAGCCCCAGCATTGAAGCGTGCAGCATCTTCCAGCCACGGTGATAATCAAGCCGATGACTCGGTGAGTCTGTCACAAAACGGGAGGTGATCACCAGAGTGAGAATGACCGGCCACATCACCAGTCCCGTCGCCAGTTCGCCGTCGGCCATGGTGACAAATAAGTAGACAAGTACGGCCAGCCAGGCGACGACCAGCAGCCAATCATGAGCGGAGCTCAGTAATGGAGGCAGATCTGACTGGTTCGACCGGTGCAGAAGATAAAACGTGTGTGCGACCAGGCCGGCGACGGCGAGAAGTAACGAGACAATTCGAGCCAGCGCGTGCCGCCGCTTTAACTGGCTCAGTTCGCATGCGAACGCCAGTCCATAGCTTGCCAGAAAACAAATGACTGTCGTTTTCAACATGATCTCATTGACCGCTCTTGAGTCCAGAAAATATACAGGGGAACCAATCTGCATTCAAACCCTGTCCAGCAACAGTACCGGGAACAATGACTTCGAATGGAACTTCTTTCGCGGTATGAACAGGGCCAGTTTCATAAACGCCGTCGCTCGAACTGCATGGGATGATGGCAACTGGGTTGCAGCGACAGCCGATGCTGAGACAATATGGAAATTCTCGTTTTGAATCTTGAAGACATCTCGAAACGCCATCGATAAACAGATTTCGACTGAATTATGGCTAAAACACTCCTTGAATACGCTGAACTCTTAGACGAGAGGAAACTCCTTTGGCCGGCGCCGCCGAAAATTGAGGCCGTCAATGCGGCGCCCTCGATGAAGCCGCTCGAGGGTATTCGAGCGGTGACGTGGTCGATCTATGGTACGTTATTGCGGATCACGGACGGCGAGCTGTTGTTCCGACATCCTCAGGCGATCCGGATGGAAGTGGCGATTGAAAAGACGATCCACGAATTTAATATGTGGAACAGCATGACGCGGCGACCGGGAAAGCCTGCGGATCTGCTGCTGCCCAAGTACGTGAATATTATCGAGGACGCGCGACTCAGGTCGAGTAACCGGAAGGGAGACATCCCCGAGATCGACTCGGCTTCGACCTGGCGGACGATGCTTGGACTGCTCGACAAGAAAGAGTATCGATACGACGAATCACTTTACGGCGACCTGAATGAGCTTGCGCAGAGAGTCGCGTACTTCTTTCATTGTTCGCTTCAGGGAACGGAAGCGGCACCTGGAGCCCTGACGACAATGTCGATGTTGAGCGAAGCCGGGTATCGGCAGGCCGCGCTGGCGGATGGACAATGCTTCACGCTGGTGCAATTGACTCGAGCATTGCGGACTCAAGGAAGTCTCCCCTACCTGGAAGCCTTATTGCCTGAAAAACTGAATACGCTGTCTTATGAGTGGGGCGTTCGCAAACCGTCACCTTCGCTCTATGCGCAGGCGATTCTTCGCTTCAAGGAAATCGGGATTGAGCCAGGACAGATCCTGCATGTGGGGACACGAATGAATGATGACCTGGCTGTGGCCAAGTCATATGGATTCCGAACGGTGCTGTTTGCTGGAGACAAAACCAGCCTGCAGGCTACGGGCGCCGATCTGAAGAACCCAGAGACTCGGCCTGACAGGCTGATCACGGAATTGGCTCAATTGCGGAACATCCTTCAAGCGTGAACATCGCCATTACTTCGGTGTTTGAGGCCGAGTTACGACATGATTGATCGCTTGAACGTTGGCGATTTGATTGACTAACTCAACAAGATCGACTCCATCCTCATTGGCCTCCAGCAAGCCTTCCAGGCAAACCCCTTGCGGGCATTTGTGGACTGTCAGCCTGGCAAATCGGAGGCCTGGTTGAGCCTGCAAGGTTCGTTGAATCAGGCATTCCAGGTCATGCGGCCCATCATGTCGCATGGGCAGAGTTGCAGAGGCCGAGGAAACGTCGACGGAGCTGACGTTAGACAGAGTTTCAGAGCGTTGTGTCATCCGAGTCTTCCTTGTGTTGAAGGATGAATTCACTCCCTAGCACTACGCCCAAGTCTACTCCGTCGATTTCGGAAACCGAAACATTTTCCTGGATGGTTCAACAATTTTTGCGATTTTGTTCAATATCGCGTTGAGGTTCGAATGATTCAGTTGAGATAAGGCAGGATCAGTTGTGTGCGGATTTTGTATCCCTCTTCGTTCGGATGCAGTTTGTCTTCGACGAAGATATCGGTACGGGGCATGCCATCAGGTCCGAGCATTGCGTCAAACAAGTTCACGAAGCCCAGGTTTGGTCCTGAAGAGCAATAATCCTTGATCAGTCGGTTTGCTTCTTTCTGTTTCTCAGCCTGTGACCATCGTGCGGGGCTTGCATTGATTCCCAGGTAGACGATACGTGTCTCGGGAAGTTTCGAGCGAACTTTGGCAACATAGGTTTTGAAGTCAGCAAACACTTGTTCGGGGGACTTTCCGTTATTGATATCGTTGCCACCTGCCTGGATCAGGATCAGTTTGGGTTTGTAGGGGAGTGCGATCTGATCAGCGAAGAAGATATTGTCTGCAAGCGTTGAACCACCGAAGCCTCGGTTAAAAACGGTGTGCTGCGGAAAATCCTGAGCGAGAGTTTTCCACAGTCGGATGCTGGAAGCCCCGGCGAAAAGGATTGCTCCTGATGGAGGAGGTTTGAGTTTGTCCGCGGCCAGAAACGCGAGAATTTCGTTGTCAAATTTGTACGGACCATCCATTGGTCGCCAGAGCCATCTCAGTGCGTCAGGCAGCGTTGCACCGCCGTGGTTTCCGCTGTGTCCGCCGTGTCCCCAGACGGTCTTGACGTCGTATTTCGCAAATTGGAGTGAGGATTCCATTTCGAGGTTTGCAAGCCACCAGTTGCCGTGTTCGTTGTTCAGGTCGCGATCCCCGTCCTGAAGGAAGACCCGAATCGGTTTGCGTGGCGTCTTGCGAATCAATGCCTGATAATTGTGGCCACCACGGATGTTAGTAAAGCTTCCGATGTGGCTGAGCACTTTGCGGAAGACATCGGGACGTTCCCAGGCGACTGTCCAGGCACAGATTCCTCCCGATGACGCACCACAGATCGCTCGTTGCACGGGGTCCTTCGTCAGGTTGTAATTTTTCGCGACCTCGGGAAGGATTTCATCGATGACCAGTTTCGAGTACTGATCACTGAGGGTATCATATTCGAAGCTGCGGTTATTGGCTTGCCATCGCGATTCTGGAAGCTTCTCGCCCTTGTGTCCGGGGTCGATGAAGATTCCGATGATCGGAGGAATTTCTTTCTTGTGGATCAGGTTGTCCAGGACAACGGGTGCACGGTATTCGCCAGTCTTATTGACGTAGGCATGACCATCCTGAAAAACCATTACGGCGGTTGCCTTGGCGGCGTCGTACTGCGCAGGAACGTAGACGTAATAGTCTCGAACGGTTCCCTCAAAGACATGGCTTGTCCACGAATGCTTTGTCACTTTCCCCTCAGGGACTCCCGCGACAGGGTTCGAGTCGGGGCCAAGTTCATATTTTTGTGGTTCTGCGGGCTTTTCCGACTGAGCGAACAACGTCGTAACGATCATCAGTGGTAAAAGCAGGCAAGTGGTGAGCAAGCGCACGGCGAAGACTCCAGTAACAGTAATAA
>JBAXBD010000215.1:0-8901 GCA_037142165.1 Schlesneria sp.
TATGACACGCGTTCACCCAACACGGTCAACAGTATGCTGGGGGCTGTGATGGCGTTCGTACGATACTGTCATGCTCACGATTGGATCGACCGCGTTCCGCAACTTCAGAAGCTGGACGTAG
Organism: Schlesneria sp.; assembly: GCA_037142165.1. Classification (GTDB taxonomy): domain Bacteria; phylum Planctomycetota; class Planctomycetia; order Planctomycetales; family Planctomycetaceae; genus Schlesneria. The sequence goes on from JBAXBD010000215.1 coordinate 122, forward strand.
ACGACGTCATGAAGGGGCGTCCGATCACTGTGGAAGAATTCGAGCGGATGCTCGCAACGACTCCGCAAGTGGTAGGAGCAGGCAGCGCTCAATCATGGCAGTTCACTCTCCGCGTTCTGTGGGGGAGTGGCTTCCGTATTGGGGACGTGATGGATTTCTGTTGGGACGATGACCGACATATCTATCCAGTCTGGCCGGAACGACAGGGGCAACATCCAACTCTTGTTGTTCCGTCCACGCAGAAGAATGGCGTGCATCAGGAAATTCCTATGCTGCCGGATCTGCGAACGCTGCTGGAGACCGTTCCCGAAGGTGAACGAACGGGCTGGGTCGTGAATCCGCGACCGGTGGAATACGAACTGCGGATGCCGGGCAACTGGCGTTCCCCAGGTATCGTCTGCCGGTCGGTCGAACGACTGACGAAAGAACATGTCAGTCGAGTGATCGCAAAGATTGGTAAGGAAGCCAAAGTTGTCGTGCGACAGGCGGACGAACGGAAAAAAAGCCGCGTGAAATATGCGAGTGCCCACGATTTGCGTCGGGGCTGTGCCCTGAGGCTAATTAACGCGGGCGTTTCAGCGGAAACGCTGATGGTGGTGATGCGGCACGCAGACTTTGCGACCACGCAGAAGTTTTATGGTGCCATGCGCTCTGCACAATCTGCGGCGGCAGAGGTGCGGCAGAAACTGTCCGCCGGAGACAAACCCCCATTAGTGGGGGGATTTGTGGGGGGAACGGAACTAATCTCCCACTTGTCCGAAATTGAAGTCCAGAAGATTAAGTCTTTGCTGGCTTCACTTTAAGAAATGCACCCGTGAGGACTCGAACCTCAAACCCTCGGTTCCGAAGACCGATGCTCTATCCAATTGAGCTACGGATGCGCAAACCATGTGCTGGTCGCATGTTTCCAGCATAAACTTTGATTGTTGTTTCCACACGCGGTGCGGAAACGACAATCAAAGTGGTTCCAAGAACAATAACTTAACTGCTTCCATCTTTTGACGCAACCAGTCGCCACCGGAAGTTTTTCACGATGGCAAAAAGACTGCTCGATGGGAATGGTTATTTCAAAACCGCGTTTTGTACCGACTTGGATTTACTTCAGCCGTTCACGGAGCCGAAGGGCTCTTTCGTTTCCGTCATCTTTCTTCAGGACTTCCTCGACCAGTTTCTCGGCTTTGTCACGCTTGTCGACAAGCAAATAGGTTTCCGCCAGGCCGAGTTGGATGTTCGTGTCCTTGGGCTTGAGTTCGAGTCCCGTTTCATATTCCGCGATGGAGCGATCAAAGTCCTTTAATCCAGAAAGCGCATCGCCAAGAATCCGATGCACGTCTGCATCCAGTACATCAATGTGAAGGGTCAGTTTTGCGAATTTGTATGCGGCTTCGAAGTTCCCCTCGCTCAGGGCCAATTCTGCGAGTGCTTTTCTGGGGGCGGGATCGTCCCCTTCAATCAACACCAGCTTTTCGAGCGCCGTTCGACGCGTCTCCGATGCCCCGGTCAGCTTGGCGGCGGCAGCGGTCCCTTTCCACCAATCGCTTTCGTACGGAAAATGTTCTTTGCCAAGTTCACAGAGCTTGAATGCATCTTCGGGTTGCTTCTGCTTGAGTCGGGCTCTCATCAGTAATTCAATGACCTGCTTGTTTGGATGCTCTTTGTCGAGTGCCGGTTCGAGAATCTTTGCTGCTTCGTCGAACTTGTCGTCCCGGAACAAAATTGCTGCCAATACCGTCGCTGCGACGGGTTGAGTTGGTTCCTTTTTCAGGACTTCTTCCGCGATCTTCTTGGCGTCGTCCCGCTTCTTGATCAGCAGCATCAGCTTGGCATAATTCGCCGCCGCTTTTGGGTCACTCTTGTTTTTTTCGTATGCCTTTTCGATTTGGGATGGCCTCGGGTCAGGTTCTTCCTCGCTCTTTCGCAGGCCCGCAACCACCTTGTCCAGGAATTCGCGATACCCTTTTTCGAAATCGGCTTTATCAACGCCAAAGACTTCAGGAATCGCCTGATCGGTTGTCAGGTTTCGCCGATACGCATCCAGCAATTTTGCCAGCGTGGCATCACCGAACCGCTCGGCCATGTATTCTGCGTAGAGGACACTCTGGCAATAAGCGAAATTCCAGTTCTCCTGGTTCCCTGCCCTGATGAATCCCATGCTCAGGTTGTCCAGATTTTTCAGTTCACCTTTCGGAACACGGTTCAGGAGCAGCGAGTTCCATTCGACGGGTCTGGGGTATCCCTCGGACCGGACAGCCAGCGCTTCTGTGTACCAGTGGGGAATATTAAATCTCGTCTGTTGAAGCGTCAGGACATGGACAAACTCATGCTTCAGCACCCGAGCCCAATTCAGAGGATGTTCCATCGAACCCGGGCTTTGCATGGCGATAATGACGCCGGTTGATGCCCCGATCGTTTGAACCCACGGCAGACCGACCATTCTGGCACTGAACCATTGATGCCCGGAAAGGCCTTTGGCTGTGTTGTAGATCTCGATCTGAGTCCGTGATTCCGGTTCGAATCCGAACAGAGTTGTCAGTTCGGGATAAACTTCTTCGAGGTACTCAGCCATGTAGCGAGCGAGCATTTTGTCGAGCTTTCCATCCGCTCGGACAACAAAATGGTCGGTCGTGACCGATTCGTAATCGTCGAGGACCTTGATCACTTTTCTCATATTGCTGACACGAACGTGATAAGGGTCAGCCTTGAATGCTTCGTCGAGGGTTTTCCGTGCTTCATCGATCTGGCCCGTCTGCATATAGAGTTGGCCAAGAGCGTTCTTCGGCTGTGACAGTTGCGGCATCAGCACGATAGCCTGCTTGGGCAGTGGTTCGGCAACAGTATGCTGTCGAAACATGTCGACGACTTCGGCCAGTGATGCCAGAAAGTTGCCCGGTTTTGGGTTTCGCTTGGCGACGTCGATCAAAATCTGCTCGCACCGGGTTGGGGCATCCAATTTCAGGTCGCTGATATGATCCAGATGGCTGACGAGTTGCTTCCAGCGCGAAGGATCTGGCCAGCCATCCTGCAGCATCCGTAATGCCGCCAGCCGCGCGAGTGTTTCCGGGTTTAGCGGATTGACGTCGAGAGCTTCCGTCAACAGTTTTTCCGCGGCGTCAAAATCGCGGAAATAGAGTTTTGCGGTGGCCAGGGCCTGAAGCGCCCCTGGCGCGTGTGGACAGACTGTTAATGCTCGCTTCGCTTCTTCTTCGACTTCGTCCCAGTCGTAATCGCCGATGGCAGATTTGGCGAGTTCGATATGGACTTCCGCGGCATTGGGGTTAATCGCCAACGCGAGTTTTAATTCGGGGCGTCCCTGTGCCTTATTGTATTTTTCCAGCAACAACCGTCCTGATACCAGATGAGCCTGCCAGTACGTCTTGTCTGCCTTCAATGCATCGACATCAACCGTATTGACGCAAAAGTCAAAGATCTGCGACGAGCTATGCCAGCGAGCATATTGAGAGGCACCCTTGGCAACGAGTACCAATGATTCCGGGTCCGTCGGCTGAGCCCGATTATAAAAGCGTACGAACCAGCGATATGCCTCGTCCGCCTTCTTCAGGTCCCCTTTCTCCGTATAAAGGTAAGCCTGAATCAGTCTCGCCAATAATTGATCCGGATCAAGCTTCAGTGCCCTGATCACGGCATCTTCGGCCTCGGGATAGCGGCCCCGGTCAAAGTGAAGACTGGCGAGTTGAGCAAACAATTTTGCGGAATCGTTGTGATTTTTGATTGCTTCAATCACGCTCTCTTCGGCAGCAGATTGTTCCCCCTGAGCACGCAAAGCCTCACTATGTAGTAGAGCGACTCGTACGGAATCGAGACCAGCGGGGTTTTCTTGCTGCAGTTTTTCCAAGGTTTCGACCGCTTCACCGTAGCGTCCCTTTTGAAAATGCTCGCGTGACCTGGCAAATCGCGCTTCGGTCGATTCGTCAGCAAAAACAGGCACATTGCTTGCGATCTTCAGCACGATCAACAAGGCAATCATCGAAGGTGACTTCATGTTCAAAACCAAAGGCGAAGGGAGGAACAATCGAACGCCATTGACGCTACTCTAACACACTTGCGGACGCAACATGCCCATTCGTTTCCATTCCATTTGTTTGTCACATCGTCTAGGGTAAATGCTCCCATTTTTTGAAAGCGAGAGCATGTATAGCCAGAAGTACCTTGACTCATTGTCCACGGCATTGAACGGCACTCAATCTTCGGTTGGAACCGAACCCGCCGGGATTGAAGATGCGTTGAACCGTGCGGTTGAGATCATCAAGAGCGTCCAGGCATCTTCGGGAACTCAATTTTTCCTCGGGAATGGTGCAAGTGCTGCGTTCGCCGAACATATGGCACTCGACTGGACGAAAAACGGCGGAGTCCGATCGCAGAATCCATCGAGTTCCGTTTTGTTGACGGCGTTGGCGAACGATATTTCGTTTCACGACTCCTTCGCGACATATCTCGATCGGTACGCGAGAAAGGGAGATCTCGTTGTGACGATCAGTAGCTCTGGTAACTCAGAGAATATCGTGCGAGCGATCGCAACCGCCCGAAAGATGGAATGCGAAGTGATCACGTTGTCGGGCCTTAAGCCGGACAACACCAGCCGCAAGCTCGGAGACGTGAACTTTTACGTTCCGGCACGTACCTACGGAATTGTCGAATGTGCTCATCAGGCGCTTCTGCACATGATGATCGATGCCTTCATGGGGATCGAAGAATGGGAACGCACCGGCTACCAGAACATGAACGTCACACAATTCCAGTTGTGATCGTACGCTGGGGGATTACCTTCGTCGTCGTATGATCGGCGACAAAAGGCATTGTTGAAACGAAAACAGCCCGACCGCTGATTGATCAGCGATCGGGCTGCGTGAATTGGAATGCTGTCTAAGCGGTCATTGCATTTCTGGGTCCCAGGCACTGGCGACCGGGGTATCCGGGGCCAGGACGTAGATCTCGACGCGACGATTCTTCTGGCGAGTCGATTCGGACGAATTCGGCTCGACCGGTTGATGCTGGCCGTAACCCGAAACTCCCATGCGGTTTTCGTTGATTCCTGATTTTCGCAGTGCTCGCATGACCGATAAGGCTCGGTGAGCTGACAGGCCCATGTTGTCGTGGTGCTTATCGGCGGTCGATTTTCTCGAGACGGGCTTGTCGTCGGTATGGCCTGAGACCAGAACTTTCAGGTTACGAGAGTCTCCCTGATTCATGATCTGAGCGAACTCGTCGAGAATCTGTTTGGCTCGTGGTTGAACTTCGTCGCTGCCCGACGCGAACAGCAGGTCGTTCGAGAACTTGCTGACTCCCGTTTGTGGGTCGAAGTCGAATTCCGGATACTTCTTACGAAGTGCTTCCAGTTGTTTGCTGGTCCCCGGCGACATGGGGTTGCTTGGTTTGCTGACCATCAGTGTCCGCATTCGGTTTTCCAGGTCACTGTTGGTCGAAGCCAGGTTGCCGAGACGGGCATTTGCCGCATCCAGGTTTTGCTTTGCTGCCAGGTATTGTTGTTCGAGAGCCGCTTTGTCAGCAGCGAGCTGGGCGGCCGTACTGCCCATCCCGTTTCGTTCCATCGCCAGAGCTTTGTTCTGTTGATAGAGCTGCTGGGCACGCAGCTGTCTTTGTTGAAGCGCGTTCCGTGGAGGTCCTTGCATACATCCTATTGGCAAGAGGGCAAACGCCATCAGACCAGTCGACAGGTAGACCCGAAAACGAGACATCGAAAGGCTCCTCGGTTAAGCGCACCGGTGCCGTAACGTGATATCGATGTCGAACGAAAGTCTCACAAGGAGACGCAACGAAACGCCATCAAACACACGAAGACGCAACGGTCAACGTACGATGAGATTGTGAATTGGATTTTTTTGAGATTGGATATCGATGGGCGGCTCGCCAGCTGGTTCTGTCCGTCGTTCCCGCAACGGACAAGCTGCACGAGCCATTGTCGGCGGATTTATAGTGATGAGTCCAATGGCTGCCAAGAGGAGTATTAAGCGAAATCTATTTGTTTGGCCCCTGTTTCCCCAGAGAACCCTGTCAAAATTGGCGTAATTCGGCGATTTCTGCCGAGGCAGGCTGTTTTTGTCAGGAAATTGGCCGAGCTTAGCGTCCAAACAGCCCTGGCCGGGGCATTGTTTCAGAATTTTCCTCACGAGTTTCAATGAGCAAAGATCAGTATTCCAAGTCTCTTCTTATTTTAGTTTCCGCTTACTGTACATGTCACGGAAGCTTTGTTTCGGCATCGGTGGCAGTTCCCTCTGTTTTCCCCATGCGTTCAGGCGGTTGTAGATCATGAACCGGGGAAGTTTTGGCATGACCCAGCGGCCGATTTTTCCTGATGTCGTGAAGAGCCAGGTATTTCCGAGAACAAGTCGAGCAAACTTCATCGACAGGCGCTTGGTCCAAGGCAAGTGACCCTTCACTGCGATCTCACGTCGCCACGTGAGCAACTGCGTATGAAGATCGATCTTCACGGGACAGACGTCGCTGCATGATCCGCAGAGGCTGCAAGCAAATGGCAGGCTATGATGTGTGGCAGGGTCTCGCGATGGGGCGAGAATCGATCCAATCGGGCCGGGAATCGTCGTTTCGTAACTGTGGCCACCACTGCGCCGATAGACGGGGCAGGTATTCATGCATGCCCCGCAGCGAATACAGTTCAATGAACGGCGGAAATCAGGTGAGCCCAGAATGTCACTACGCCCGTTATCCACCAGGATGATATGCATTTCGCCCCCACGCATCGGACCGTGAAAGTGCGATGAATAAGTCGTGATCGGTTGCCCAGTCGCAGACCGAGCCAAAAGTCGTAAAAAGACCCCCAAATCTTTGGCCCTGGGGATCAGTTTTTCGATTCCCATGCAGGCGATATGAACTTTGGGCAGCGAGACCCCCAAATCCGCATTTCCTTCGTTCGTGCAAACCACAAAACCGCCAGTTTCAGCGATGGCAAAATTGACACCAGTAATTCCAACTTCCGCATTCAGGAATTTGCGACGCAGTTCATCTCGTGCTGCATTAACGAGATATGGCGGATCGGTTGCCCCCGCGTCGGTTCCCAGATGTTTGTGGAATAAGTCACCAATTTCTTCTCGCTTGATATGGATCGCAGGCATCACGATATGCGATGGCGGTTCGTTGCGAAGCTGAACGATCCATTCGCCGAGGTCGGTATCAACCACTTCGATTTCGTTTCGTTCGAGAAACGGGTTGAGATGACACTCTTCGGTGAGCATTGACTTGCTCTTGACGACCTTTTTGGCTCCGTGTTTTTTGATGATATCGAGCACAATTTGATTATGCTCGGCAGGTGTCCTCGCCCAATGGACAGTGGCACCCAGCCTGGTGGCGTTCCGTTCAAACTCCTCCAGGTAATCACCCAAACGCGACATCGTATGCAGTTTGATTCCTGACGCACGCTCGCGAAGTTCTTCCCATTCGGGAAGGGTCGCTGCAGCTTTATCTCGCTTGGAGCGAACAAACCACAGCGATTGATCGTGCCAATGGGCACGGGCATCATCTGACACGAATGCAGTGGCATTGTCGGAGTGTTCGTGATGGACAGCGGTTTGAGTCATAATCATTAGCAGGAAAAGGTCGGGTTTGTCATGAGGCGAACAGCGTTTCGGAAGTCCAAGGCGAGCCTGGGGTGTTCATTCCCGAATTCTTGCGAGAAAGGGGAAAGTCCCCAAACTCCCTGATTTCACCCCGTGCATGGTCGATCTGAGTATAGGGCCTATTTCGGTGTTTCGACCAGTCGCAGGTTACGGAACGCCAGATCGGTCGTCGGATCGTGTCCTTGGAGGCTGAGATGTCCCGCGGCAACACGGCGACCTTCCCGTGGGTTTTCGTTTTCAGGACGTTCATCCGTCCAGTCGACAACTTGAGTTCCGTCGACCCAGGTCGTAAGGTGCGTTCCATCGGCAACCAGGGTTCCTGTCAACCACGTTCGATCGTCCGATACGACACTTCTGGCTGATATGCGTCGAAAAATCGCGCCTGTACCATGGTCGTCGGGTTTTGTTCGGTCTCCGTTCTTAAATCCGTTATGAATCTGAAACTCATAGCCATGTGAAGGGGCTTCTTCGGTCCCCTTCATTGCTCGAAAAAAGATTCCACTATTCAGTTTGTCGCCGTTCGTGATCGCGTCGAACTGAAGTACAAAATTTCCAGCCTTCGCATCTGTTTCCAGAAAACCGCGACCGTTAGTAACGTGAATTGTTCCCTCTTTAACGACAAACTTGCTCTTTGAACCCGGTACTTCGTGCCAACCATCAAGAGTCTTGCCATCGAACAACGGTTTGGCTCCAAGCGGCTTCAAATACACATTCCGGAACTCGATCTTGCCGCCGTTCATCTGCAATCCGATGTGACCTGTCCTCAGTGGATTCGACGTGGTGTCCGAGTATTCCAGAACCTGTTCACCATCAAACTTCACAACGACTTGAGGGCCAGAGACCCGGACGTGGTATGAGTGCCAGTTGCCATCGCCGAGAACCTGTCTTGTCGGATTCGCTCGCCCGACGAGACTCGCCGTGGCATACGACTGTCTTGAGTCACACATATTCAATTCGTAGCAATCGACGGCAGGGTTTGTGGGGTTCATCGGGGTTCGAAGAAAGATGCCACTGTTTCCCCCCTTCTCGACACGGTAGTCGCATCGCAGTTCGTAATCGGCAAAACGAGTCGTTGATACGAGTAACCCCTGATTGGCCGCATCGCTACTGTCTGCAGTAATCACTCCGTTCTTTACGGACCAGCCAAGCTTGTTATTGGGCTTCCAGCCG
>JBAXBD010000216.1:0-8889 GCA_037142165.1 Schlesneria sp.
ACGAAATTCACGAAAACGAACACAGAGAAGCTAAGGCAACGCGATTTAAGTAATTGCGACGGTTAGAACATATGACTGTCAACGATGAGTGACTAAACTCCTCGATCTGATATTTTTTCTTTCGTCGTAGTCATCTTCTTAACTTGGATCTTGGCGAAGCCCGCGTCAGACAGGTCAACGATTAATCTCAACGATCTCGGTTTCGATTTTCTCGACGATCGGGTCGAACTGAGCGATCTCGACGGCGTTGTTTCCTTGTTCGTGCTTTCGAAATCCGGTCAGGTAGGTAATGTTCTGTGGTCGCCAGCGGTGAAAAAACTGCATGTTCTTTTCCACGACCTTACGCCGAACGGTTTCTCCTTTTTCATCACTGGGGGAAAGCCGAGGCCAATTCTGCTGCGTCTGCACGGCGGCGACCAGCGTCGCATAACCTCGTTCGCTGTAATGAAGCCCGTTCTCAGTGAGATTGCTGCCGGAAGCGGGTAACTGAAACAAATCGATCAGGGGTGAATTTCTGCGAACAGCCAACTCGCGAATGGCCGCCGCGTATTTCGCGAGGATCGGATTCTGTCGACTGGCGTCCGGCAGCGGCGCGGGTGGTCGTTCCCACTTGTGCGGCGTCATAAAGGCGAGTCGCGCACCTGTCGTTTTCAGGTCGTCGCACAGCTTTTCATATTGAGTTACGAACTTGGGAATGCCTACTTCACCGGCAAACGATTCGTTCTGCCCGTAATTCAGGATGATCAGAGTTGGCTTCAGTTCCTTGACCAGTTCGATCATCCGCTGATAACCAACCTGAGCAGGATCAAAGATCCCACGGCTTTCCGCCCAGACCGTATCACCGCTCCAGCCCAGATTCCGAAACGTCACGTGCCGATTTGGCCAGGCGATCGTCAAGGCGGTCTCAAGGTGTCCGAACTGGCCTTCACGTTCGATAAACGTTCCCCCTAGCAGGATGACGCGATCTCCATCAAGCAGTTCAATCCTGGCCGACGAGTCGTGCCCTGATAATGAAGAGACAGATATCGAAGAGACAATTACCAACAGTAAAAAAATGGAAACGGGCAGCAAACCCAACCGACGAAACATCACGATGAATTTCCTCCAGTCAAACGAATAAGGCGAAATTGCCTGTTTTTTGACACATGCAACATACGAATGTTGGGCGCAGGTGCAACCGTACCCCGGAAAAAACCAGAGGAGCGAAACGAAGGCTGGCCTAAGAAATGGGACTTATACGACATATGGGTCGGAACAGCGAAACGGGAGCGGCCTGACCGCCGTCGAGACATTTCCAACCGTTTGGCACGCATGTCAAAAATTTGGCACACATGATGAGCCGTTTCGAGTTTCTGCCGACCGAACGAAGAATGCGGATGACGAAAGCTAAAAACGATTGAACAGCTAACGAAGAAAACAAAGGGAATTGAGACAAGGCACGCGCCCGGAGATCCTCGTGCAGCGATGACGACTAACTGATGTAGTTGATTTTCTTCACTTCGTTGACTTCTGTTCAAAATCCAGCCTTGCCTTCAATTCGCCTGAAAGGCAACGCTCAGGCTTCTCCTTTGCGTCAAGACGCCGACAACGGCATATATGTAAAGGATGGTTTTTGGCCTGTCAAGTCCATGTTTTGGAAAATGAATAAATAAAATGAAAATAGTGTCATTTGTGCTTGTCGCGGTCGCCGTGTGGCATGACCACCCGCCAATCATCCTGTTTTTGCTCGACAACATCGACGATCCCGTGTTTTTGCAGCCACAACTTCTGGTACAAGGCTTGCCGCAGGGGCCCCACATTCACGTCATTCAGACAAACCGAAAAAGGGAGTTCGATCCAGCTCGACTGGCGTGGGTTTCGGTCGATTCACTGGAACCGGAAGAAGGAGTCGCGATCCTCGACAGCTTCGTTCACATCTCCGATTCGCCGCAGGATGACGAATAGAAGGCCGCGTGTCAGATTGCCGAACGGCTTGGCGGGCATGCCCTGTCACTGAACATTGTCGGAGCCTACCAGCAATGGGAGCACGAGTCGTACAGACGGATGCTGGCCTTTATCGACAAACTAGGATTGCCGTTGCTTCATCAGGCCGGTCGCGAAATCGAAGGGTCAAAAATCGGACTCGATTCACAGTCTCAGGAAGCTGTACTTGAGCGATTGCTTGAACTGACGCTCGACGATATCAGATTTTTACGTGCCGCCTACAGAGCATTGCAGGATGATGGCAACTTCAAAGCAGTATCATTCCACTTCTCAGCCGCTTAAAGCGGCAGGAGCGTGCCGTCGAGACGGCACGCTCCTGTAATTTCCTGACTGGCGATCTGAGGAAAGCCTCATTTGCTCCGGTTGCCAGTCACTTTGGTCGAATCTCAGTTCTTTTTGCGAAATCGTTGTGCTACGCCAATCGCAAGAACACCCAAGCCTGAAATCAGAAGTGTCGATGGTTCAGGAACCGGGGCGGCCACGGTCAGAACATCTGAGATTCCATAGACTTGGTAGGTGTTGGTTCGTGGTGCAAGGCCGGCTCCAAAACCTAGCGAAATCCAGTCATATCCGCCGACGTTTGAATGCAAGCTTCCCACTTCGACGTTATTGATGTAAGTAACGCCGCCTTGAGTCACGTTGTTTGTCGCTCCCAAGCCCCAAAAAACATTTCCTTGACTAGGAACGCTCGTGAAATACTCGGTTCCGATGCCGCTCGTACCGGTGAAAACTGATCCCGAGGTATAAGAATTACCGGCGAGATCCTGGGTAGGTTGAGCGAGAAGATCACCGCCTGCCCACAATCCCGTAGCGGTGTCGGAAATCGCCACTTCGGTTCCATTAGCCATATAAACAGCGGTGTTTGTTTGGCCAATGTGGACTTTCGCATCGACGGCGTCTGTCGATCCGACTGCCAACCAGTGGATTGTTTGACCGTTGTAGGTCGCGCCGGCAGCTTCAGTATTAACGAAGTTGTCGTACGTGGTGATGTTGTTTGACACTGCACTGATTTTGTCAGGCGTTACGTAGATGATCCGGAATTGATCTCCCCCTTTAAGTCCACTCGGGGTCTGAATCGCAATGGGACCGGCAAATGCCGGTCCTTGCCACGCGAGGGCGACCGTTGACAAAATCGCTGCACGAAAGAACCGTTTGAATTGAGAGGCCAGAATCATCGAAGTCACTTTCTAAAGTAGGTGCTACCGTTTCCAAAAACCAGATTTAAATCCTTGGACTAACGTCCAGAATCACGAGTATTAGTGGGATTTCCCTTGTCGAAGCACCTCGAGACTTGGCCATTCGACGCTTCAGTGTTGTCACTAAAAGAATCGTCTTCACTGAAGGAAATCTGAATTTAATTGCGTGGATTCAGGAATGGCTGGCAAACGGCGATGACTGTTCGGAATAAAATGCGAACAATCCTGAGATCCCATACAACTGTCACGAGTTGGATAGAAATGCTAAGTCGCTCGCGGCCGGAAAAATTCAGAGCCGCAGGCACTTTGCGGCCGAATTTCACTTGCCAACCAAGAATAGACCCTACGCCGACCTTGGTTTCAGGCCAGTTGTTGGAGGACATGAGTCGTTCGGTTAGCTTTTTGTATTTAAGCTCATCTGTCGAGTTCGTTACGAAACGGCCTGAAAGTGCAGTCTCGCACACCAGGCAGCGTGAACCGCAAGCATTTGGACTTTTTCAGCAGTTGTGGCGGCCTTAAAATCGGAAGAGGTGGGATAATACGACAACTCAATATTGCGACGGCCGTAAACCAACGGTTGGTCAGCGGACTTGGAATCATACCGTGCATGCGAAAGTCCTGACGATCCGCTGAAAGTCATCGTTGAATCAAATTCTTGGCAAGCAGCCAGCCAAGCATCGTTCCGATGCCGGACAACCTGCCGCACGCCGCGATGATGACATCGATTGACGGCCATCAATGATGCCGATTTACGCAGTCTGTACTCAGTTTAACGATTCGCAGATCAATCTGCCGCGTGTTGCACACAATGCGAATCATCCGGTTAACTCAATGTCACAAAACGCGAAACCGTCGTTCTTTTCGCCAGACCATCGTTCAACGTGAAGCTGATCGTCTGTGACGGCGTGTTTGCGGTGCTCTTCGCTTGAAACGTCACCGGATTCAGCACGGTCCGGGAATGCACCAGCGACGAAATTTGAGACAGGGTTAACGTTCCGGTTGTGAGATTGAAACTCCGGGTGATTCCTGAAACAACCGTCGCCGAAAGCACGTCCAGACCCGTCTGGTAGTTGCCGGTAATTTGGTTTGTATCGCTGGCCAGATTGATACTGTCGAGATCGTAAATGAGCGCACTCGGCGCGAGCGAAGCAGGTATAGTATTCCGCACGTACGCGAGCAGCGACTTCGGAACATCTGATAGAGCCTGCGGGAGATTCGACCGTTGAACTGTTACCGTCCTAGTCGCTGACAGGTTGGTTGCTGGTGCCGGCGAGTAGTCGTCGGTGGCATTTATCGTAAGGTCCGCGTCGCCGTACCGGTAACTGTTCCCGAAATACTGAATGTCACAGATCGAAGGGTGGTTCGATCATTGCTAACACTACTCGTCGCCGACAGTGTCAACACCCCCATTGCAGCATTGAACGATCCCACGATTCCAGGCTGATTTGAGAAAGCGAGGACATCATTACCGTTAGTGTCGTTTTCAGAGCCCGAAGTGATCTGAACGGTCGCCTTGGTCAGGTTGTTGCTGTCGGGGTCACCGACGAGCAACGTGTTCGAGATCGGCTGAGGGGGATATGCCGGATCGTTCGCCTTGCTCAACAGCGGTGTCGTTTCAATCGATGTCAGTGCTGGTGACTAATTAACCGCTGAGACAATCGTGTTCCGAGACACGGTGTTGCTGGTCGAAAGTCCGTCTGTCTCAAAGAAACTTGCTACATCCACGGCCGTCACCGGATTGCCGCTCACATCCCAGTAGAGAAATGATCGCAGCAAGGTTTGATAATGGTCAACCAGATCCGCATCTGTATTTGTGAAGATAGCCGTGTGAGCATTCAGGTCCTGATTTAACGTATGCTGATCGGCGAAGATGTTGTTGAAATCGAGACGGCCTTCGACCTGCCAGTCGGTGAACGTAACGGTCGCGCTGGAAAGATTGACCGTATTCGGATCGGTGATGATCAGGTTCGGAGCAAGGAAAATTGCTGGGTAGCCGTGGAAGTATGTTCCGGTCCCGTTGACTCCCGACTGGACAGCGGGAATGCTGGAGCCCAAAACAGTAACATCCCGGGACACGACGTTACTAAGTAACAGTCCGTCGTTGGCCTGGAAATAGATCGTCCGAGTCAATGCCGTGTTCGGTGTCGTACTCGTGTCGGTGCACGCCACGTTATGCAAACCAGTGTGGCAGTTAGAAACCGTATCGGACCCGCTGCGCGTCAATGTCCTGGTGGCAGTATTCCAAGAACGCGTGAGATCCAGCGTAGCACTATTTGAGAAATTGAGAACGTCTTTACCGGATTGAAAGTCAATCCCGACCCGAACAGTGGCCGAGGTCCGGTTCAGACGGTCAGCGTCAAAGACGTAGGGCGACGCTGTCGCTGGCGTCGCGAGAGACGAGGTCGCAACCGGCAACGACGGTTCGATGTTGTAGAGATTGGGAGCGATATCGGTTGTGACGCCGACGGCTTGTGCGACATAGAAGTTCCGGCGGAAATCATTTGCAAATGTTCCACCAGACCCACTCAACGACCGGCGGTTCACGTCCTTTATCGCCTGGCGCGCAATCAGTTGTTACCCCCCTCTTGACAACGCGGGCGCGAAGGAAAGCGTCGCGACGTATTGCAGGCTGGTCGGATTCAAGCCGAAGGAGATTTCAGTAATCTGATTTGAAACATCAATTCCGTAACGGAACAGCAAACAGTTCGATGGATTGGCACCGCTTGTGAAGGTATTGATGCCGCTGAGTTCCTTGGCTGGCAAGGATCTGGCAGTATTGGGAAGGCAAGGCTCCTGCCGAACCGCTGAGTTAATGTGTGTAACTGTTTTGCGACTCGGACGGAACCTCGCACTCCCGACTTTTGCAGCGGGATGCTACTATCTGGTGAACCTCCAGCTGTTTTCCTCGCTGGCCAGCGGTTGGCAACCACGTAACAGAACTCTTACCACAGCAACACGACGGGTTTTCAATGGCGAATTCGGATCGATTCTCAACGGGTATCCCAGCACTAGATGAACTTTTGGGGGGTGGGCTGATCCCCGGCACATTAACCGTGGTTATGGGGGCGACCGGGATTGGGAAGACCCAGTTGGGACTTCAGTTCGCCAATGCTGGAAAGCAGCAGGAAGGTGAACGAGGCATCCTGTTCGATATGACCTCACGCGGTGACGCTCAGAATCACGCTGATTACGCTCAACGAATGTGTGACTGGGCCTTGAAAACGCGACTGATGGATGCGCCGAATGCACCCGAAGATGTCTGGAATCGGGAACAGATCCGTACAGACTACTTTCATGTATTCGATCGCACGGGCCGCCGAGTCACCATGCGTGACCTTGATAAAGAGCAATGGGCGGAATGGCGAGCCGAACTGAATAAGAAACTCGATCAGGCGATTGCCTTCTTTTATGGAAACTTCGCGCACGGGGTCCGTCGAACGGTGATTGACGGAGTCGAGCCGGTCGATCGAGCCAGTGATTCGTTTCAGTTTCAGCTATTTGATTACATCTATCATCAGATCCTGCATAAGGACCACGACTGGGTTGCGCGTGACCTGTTTCGGGTGAACTTTCGAGCGAATGAAGAAGCTGTGGCACAACACGCCTACGACCACACCAAACTCGCGACCATGTTGATGTACACGTCTCACGAAGTTCGGCTGGATGACCTGATCAACAGGCCGATCGAAAGCGGCGATGAACTTTGTAATGCGAATACGATTATCCTGATGGGTAAAGTCCGTGAGGGAAACCGCATGCGTCGCGCACTCCATATCGCCAAACACCGGGGAAGTGCTGCAGACGATGGGATTGTTCCATTCGAGATCGACGATTCAGGAATTGTTTTTTCAAAGACGTAACACGACGAGAGGTCTGATTTTGAATTCATCTGCTCCTGGCAAAACGAAACCGGCGGCCGAAGGGTACATCGATCCGGCAACGTTAATGCAATTGAAATCGCTCGAATTACGAGCCAAACATGTTGTGCAGGGATTCATGACCGGGTTGAATCGAAGCCCCTATCATGGGTTCTCGGTCGAATTCACGGAATATCGCCAATACACGCAAGGGGACGACCTGCGGCATCTTGACTGGAAACTGTTTGCTCGAACAGACCGCTATTACATCAAGCGGTTCGAGGATGAAACGAACCTGCGGTGCCTGCTGCTCCTCGACGCCAGCAAGTCGATGAACTTTGGTTCGATCGGCTATACGAAATCCGACTATGCAAAAACCCTTGCGGCGACGTTTGCTTATTTCTTATCAAATCAAAGAGACGCCGTCGGTCTGGCGACCTTTGCCGCAGAAATTGAGGATTTCATTCCCCCCCGGTTTCGATCGGGACATCTGCGCCGATTGATGGTTTCACTTGAACGAAATGCAGATGGCTCGGCCACTCATCTTGCCAAGCCTCTGGAACAGATTGCCGAACGTCTGAATAAACGTGGAATGCTGGTCCTGATTTCCGACTTGCTTGCTCCACTGGAAACGTTGGAGTTGAGTCTTGGAAGCTTGACGGTCCGAGGTCAGGATGTGGTCGTCTTTCACATACTCGACCCCGAAGAGCTTCAGTTTCAATTCGGTGCTCCGGAACTGTTCGTTGATCTTGAAACCGATCGTCGGCTTTACGTCGATCCCGCAGCGATTCGAAAAGAATACTTGTTACGGTTTGGCGAACACCTGAAGTCCATCGAAGGGATCTGTGCCAGGTTGGGTCTGGTGTACCATCGCATGAGCACAAATACACCTTTGGAAACGGCCCTGCCCGAAATCATTCGCGTCCGCATGCAGACCCGAGGCAACAGCCGAACCCGAATCGCCCGACGATAGTTTTAACTTCACTCTTCGGCAAAACGTGTGAAAGATATTGGAGCCTGCTTGATAATGACGAATGTTCTCGAAATTCAACCCGTTTCCGGCCCTGTTACCGGTTCGATTCGACCACCGGGTTCCAAGAGTCTGACAAATCGGGCGCTCGTCATTGCCGCTTTGGCAAAAGGAACGTCACGACTGACCGGGGTCCTGGACAGCCGCGACACTCAGGTCATGGTCGAAAGCTTGAAAAGGTTGGGGCTGCCGGTTGAGCAATCTCTCGCTGATCGGACGGTAAGAATTGAAGGGTGCGGCGGTCGCCCTCCAGCGATGCAAGCGGACTTGTGGCTGGAAAATAGTGGGACGAGCATTCGGTTCCTCACGGCCTTATGTGCGTTGGGGCACGGCCGATTCCGACTCGACGGCAACACTCGCATGCGAGAGCGTCCGATCGGGGATCTTGTCACGGCTTTGAGGCAATTCGGTATCACGGTCGACTGCGAGTTGGGAAATGACTGTCCACCGGTGATTGTGTCGGGGAGTGGCCTGAACGGTGGCACGATTTCGATCAACGCGAATTTATCGAGTCAATTCCTGAGCGCCGTTCTCATGGCCGCTCCATGTGCGGACGGACCGGTCGAGATTAGCCTTGCGGGAGAAATGGTTTCCGAACCGTACGTCGAGATGACATTGGCGGCGATGCAACAGTTTGGCGTGTCGATAGACCGACCGCAACCAGGGTTTTTTCGGACCACCCATCAAACATATCGTGCGACTGATCATGAAGGCATTGCCTACAGACGATCACACGAAGGATATTGATTTTGCGAAGTCACGACTGGCGGTGCGCTGGCAGGCAGGATCGCGCGATGCACGGCGAGCCTTGCACCACAAGAGC
>JBAXBD010000217.1:0-8846 GCA_037142165.1 Schlesneria sp.
GATGTTGAGTTCCCAGATAGCCGGAGTATCGACCGCCGAGATAAAGTCGCAGGCACCGTGGGCGGTGGTGACAATGAATTCGTTTGCTTCGATTCCATCGAAGCGAGGCATGGCGAGATCGGGCAGTTTGGCAGCCGCTCGTCCCTGCCAGCCTGTTGCCGCACCACCCCAGGGACGGTCGGCAAATTTGCGAGAACCGTCAGGCATCAGATCGGGCAGGGCGAGTCCCCAGCCACTGTGGCTGTATCCGACGACGCCCCCTTGTTTCTGACCCCATTCGAGAACGGGCTGAGTCCACGTCGGCCATTCTTCGAGCAACGTTGTTCCCGGATAGTCATCCTCAATCAGTTTCAGCAGGCACAAATGCCCCGCATGTGATGAGGGGAATCCCGAGACTTCCACGTCGTAACGCATCAGATAATTCGGCCGCGATAACGCGGACGTTTTCCCCTCAAAATATCGCTTTTGTGTGTACCAGCAGGGACCCCACGACAGGACGCAGCCGACATTCAAATCTTCACCCAGGATATGTCGCATCATATCGCCGGGAGTGACACCTTCGGTCGGGCTGTCGTAATGAGCACAGCCGGCAGCGTGGACATGATGATCGCCCGAGAACCAGCCGAGTTTGGCGGCATGAATCCAGCGGCGAAGCTGAAAATCGAGACGCTGGCTGACACCTTCGGTCGATACATTGAACTTGTGGGTATCGACGTGATACTCAGGCCCGCGCTGAACAACGGCAGTATATTGGCCGGGTGGAAGCATGACCGATTCGCCATCAGCTCGATAGATTTGTTCATGAAAGAAAAAATCAGGAGCCAGCCGTCGAGCGGGATTGGGATAGACTCGACCATACGAATCTCGAATCGTCAGTGCAGCAAACGTCGGCGTTCCGTCAAAATCCTTGATCCCAAGTACGACTTCGATTGCCGGAACACAATCGAACAGGACGGGAACCGAGTTTCGAAAGCCGAGATCTTGCGTCCCCTGTCCGACATGAAATCCAATCTGTGTTTCCCGTTTTCCCACGTCGCGGCTGAAGAGTTGGATTATTCGATATTCAAGTTCCAATCCTGACAGACCAGGTTTCAGCGGTTGCTTGTCGAACATCTGGGCGTCGAGAAATCGATTAGGCACGTCCGAGGGTTGGACCAGCTTTTCGTCGGTCATCGGCTTTTCACGGGAATTTTTTGTTCCTCGCTGGTAAACAGGAAGCAAGTTTATGCTTTCCGGGACAAGTGGCGCGGTGACCCCCGCCTCATTTTGAACCTCGACGAGGAATGTCCGCCAACCTTGTTGCACCAACTGTTTTTGCGCAGGCCCTTCCATCACAGAAACACGGCTTTCAGCATTGATGCTGACCCCAACCAGACAGTGTGGATCAAGAACGCGTTGAACTGCGGTTGTCGCATCCGCCTCGTCAGTCAAGTTCAAGGCCTCATCCAGCTTCTTCCGAGTATCCGCGTCCAAGGGAGAACCAACGAATTCGAGTGCCTGCATCAGACGTTCTGTCGCGGCGGTTAAGGGTTGGCGTTCCACGCGAGCCACCATCGGCCACTTACCGTCAGCGGCCAGCACAGCTGTGGCGATGTTGGCAGAAATCGCGAGGCCAACAAATAAGGGAACCAATGTCAGCATCCAGTTTCGTGCTGAAACACGAACCAGCTTCCAGGTCACGTCGCTCATGAACGCTCTCCGAATCGATGATCAATCGCGGGAATCAGAGAAAGATCATGGAATTCAGAAAGAAAAGAGTCAATCAGCGACAAAAGAAAATTTTCAGCAACCAATTTCACATTATGAACTTAACAAGTGGTCGCCGCCATTTATCAGGAGGCGCATGCTGTCTGGCATCGACCTTGGCCAAGATCACCTCAAAAACGAATCTCTTGATGATCTTCCAAACGTTAAGAAGCAACATGCAAATATCTATTTACAAATGATAAAAATATTTGTAAAAATAATGTCGTTGTCGCATGGTTTGGCGGAAACGGGGAAGTAGTCAGGGGATTAACTTCCCCAGTTCGCCTGGATTGCTCTAAATCTGTGGTCTGTCGACGACAATTGATTTTTCACAATTCGGAAATCATTGAATACGGATCGCCCCCGCAGTCGTCAATCAGTGCGGGCTGATCGGTGGGCTGTTCGTTTCTTGCCGGAACGGTGCGGAGGCGAGCCGTCGAGAGAGTAGAAACATCGGGTCATCGAATGCGTTTCTTGGACTGGTCTACTCTTGAGGAACTTGACGTTGGAAGTAGTGTCAAAGTTCCTCGGATTCATGTAGCGGAAGCTCCTGGCGAACCGCCTGCGGCGGCTTGCCACTTTCTCCTCATCAACTTTCTGCCGCTTCGGCTGCCAGGCTCGCCTGGGAAGAATGAAGCGATTCGAAGTCGATCGAACTGCGTCGAACTCGAACAAACTCGAACGAACTCAAACACCCCCCAAAAAATGGGGTAACAATCCCCAAAACCCTACGAATTATGGGGAGTGGTCGAAGTCGGTCGAACTCGATCGAACTTTGACGCCAAAATGCGAGGCGGGATTAGAGCGGACCGTAAGAAGAGGCTTGAACAGAAGAAAACGAAGGTAACGAAGTGAAGAACACCGCAGGAGACCTTTCGTCGGTTATTTGCGCGGGGTCGGGAGACCACTCGCACAGCGCGAGCAGGGTTGGGAGGGCGTTCGCACAACTGGGGCGGCGGATCGAACTCTGGCGAACTCAAGCGAAGTGGCTCGAAGTCGCGCGAACTCGGGTGAAGTCGGGTGAAGTCAGGTGAACTGTTTAATGACAGGAACAGGGAAGATGGTCGCCAAAACCCTATGAATTATGAGGAATGGTCGAAGTCGCTCGAACTCGCGCGAACTTTTCGGTCGAATTTCGCTGCGGTTCAATTTCAGCGGAATACGGTAAAAGATTCTTGAACGGAAATTAACGAAGCGGAGAAATTACATGAGACCTTCGGTCGGCCGTTTGTGTGGAGTCGGGAGACCGCTCGCACAACACGGGTGTCGGATCGAACGCTGTCGAACTCAGGTGAAGTCGGGCGAACTCAGGTGAACTTTTTCATGACAGAAACAGGGACGATGGTGGCCAAAACCCTGTGAATTGTAAGGAATGGTCGAAGTCGCTCGAACTCGCGCGAACTTCTCGACCAGATTTCGCTCCGTGATCACAGTGGAACGGAAAAGAAGATTGTTGAACAAATCGTCGCGAGACTAATGAAGTGAAGAAAAGCAAATGAGACCTTCGGTCGTTTGTGCGGGGGTTGGAGACCGCTCGCACAAAAGGACAAGGAAGGCGGCTCGGCATGGAACCTTGGCCTCCCGAAGAGAGAGTCGCCAATTGGTGGGGCTCGAAGACTCGACTGCGCCGTACGCTTCACTCGACTTTCCAATTCGGTTCGTCCATAGTTGCGCAAACGGTCGAACGTCTCGCAATCTCGGCCATCGTTGTACGTCGCCATACTAAAACTGTCAGGAATTCAGTCTCTATGACCACATCGGTTTTTCCGCAAACTTGGGATCTTGCTTCGCTCGCGCCGGCTCCTTTAACGACATCGTTTCGTGAGCAACTCGATCAATTCAAACTTCGGTTGAAGAACCTGGCTGTGGCTACGAACTCACTGCCACCCGTTGATGCCCGAGCTGAAAATGTTTCTCGCTGGGTGACGTTGATTACCGAGTACGAACTGGTTGATGCGACGGGGGCGGACTATCGAGCACTGGCGGACTGCTATGCGGCGGCGGATGCCGAAAACAAATCATACCGACAGTTACAGGCGGAACTCGCGGCGATCACTCCTGATCGGGAACAGATCGCGACGAATGTTGAGTTCGCATTGCGGGATGCGACCGAGGCTGATTTTCTCGCGTTTGTGGAAGCTGATCCCGTTTTGAAACGGAATCGGTATTTTCTGGTGACGCGGCGACGGAACGCGGAATTGCGGTTGCCGAAATCTCAGGAACTATTGGCTGCGGATCTGGCTGTCGACGGGCTGTTTGGCTGGGGACGGCTTTACGATCGGATTTCATCGTCGCTCAAAGTCCAGGTTCAAGAGAAAGGGGCGTTGGTTACTCGGTCGCCAGGTCAGGTTCAGTTCGATTCGCCTCAACGGACCGTTCGCGAAAATAACTTTTATGCTCTTGATGGAGCGTGGGCGACGATTGCCGATACGTGTGCTGATGCCATCAATCACATTGCGGGAACTCGGCTGACAACCTATCGGCATGTCGGGCTGAGGGATCATCTGGAAGCGCCGCTGCGAGCCAACCGGATGACTCGCGAAACGCTCGATACCATGTGGTCGACGATTTCGGCGAATAAGAGCGTGCTGAATGAATACATGGCAAAGAAGGCCCAGTTGATCGGTGTTGATCGGCTGGCCTGGTTCGACCAGTGGGCACCGCTGCCTCAGTTACCGGGAGTCGGAAACGTCGATGACATTTCTTACGATCAGGCGTGTGAATGGATCGTTGATGCGTTTCAGACGTTTAGTCCGGAATTGGGTGACTTTGCCAAAATGTCACTTGCGGACCGCTGGGTGGAAGCCGAAAACCGTTCAGGCAAACAACAGGGGGGATTCTGTACGGGATTTCCGACCGCTCGACAGTCTCGCATCTTCATGACGTACACGAACAGTGCGGACAGCATGAGCACTTTGGCTCATGAGTTAGGGCATGCTTATCACTCGTGGGTCTTGCGGAATGAGCCGGTGTTCCTGCAGGACTATCCGATGAATCTGGCTGAAACGGCTTCGACATTTGCCGAGGCGGTGCTTGGCGAGCAACGCTTGAAACGCGTCACGTCAGATTATGAGCGTTTGCAGATTCTTGATGGAATGCTTGGTGATGCTGTGGCGTTCTTGATGAATATTCACGCTCGATTTCTGTTTGAGGATGAATTCCACAAACAAAGAGCTTCGGGCGAACTGACTGCTGATCAGTTAAATAAGATTATGGAAGAGGCTCAGCGGAAGGCTTATTTGAACGTGCTGGCGGAAGATGGCTGGAACCCGCGATTCTGGGTTTCGAAGCTCCATTTCTACATTACGTCGGTGCCGTTTTATAACTTCCCGTACACGTTTGGTTATTTGCTTTCTCTAGGCGTGTACGCGATCGGAAAAGAGTCTGGCAAGGATTTTCCAAGCTCGTACCGAAAACTCTTGTTGGCAACAGGGTGTCAAGATGCCGAGGATGCGGTCCAGTCGACGATGGGCTTTGATCTAAGAAAGCCTGAATTCTGGCAGAAGAGTCTGACGATAGTGGCCGATCGCGTGAAACAGTTCGTCAAGTTGGCAGACCAGATCCTGGCGAAGACGAAAACTGTGTGACCGTCTGTTGAATGCAGGGTTACACGGAACGGCAACCTCGTGACATTGCTTCTTCGCAAAAACAGGGGCGAGCGTAAGCGCCTGTGCTCTTAGTTTATTGGCTTTAAAGACGAAGCCACGGCGTCGGAGAAGACTCCGATGCCGTGGCACGTCGGGTCGGAACCGGTTAGAAAAATGCGTCACCTTGTTGAGCGAACGGGCTGAAGCCCATTATACGGTCGAATTATTTGCGGGCCTGCCATTTGATCCAACCTTCGTCGAGAAACTTGGCGAAGTCTCCGTCTTGTTTTTCGAGTCCGAAGAAACTTGAGAGGACTGTTTTTCCATCGGGTGTCACGACGGCGTAGGCAGGAAGCGTGACGTCGCCAAACCAGTTCTCTTGCAGCGAGACGTTACGAGCCAGCAGCCGAGCCGCTTCCACTTTGTCGGCGATATTTGGAACTCGATCGGTATAGATCTGCGCCTGTACGAATTGTTCTAGCCGACGATGGTTTTTTGGTCTTGCCATACGGATTTCCATCAAACGGCAGTTCGTGCAAAAGACTCCGGTAAAGTCGATAAACAGCGGCCGGTTTTGGGCAGTAGCGGTGACGACGGCCTTGTCGAAATCCTTTTCGTATTCGATTTTATCAACTCGAGCGGGTGCGAAAGCGATTAACTGATTGACAAACCAGGTTTCTCGATCCGGCTGAGTCAGGCCGATGCCAAACAGTCCGCCGAGCATCAGGAAGCCAATCGCCAACAAGACTCGAATCGGTGACAACCCTTGAACCGGACTGTCATGTGACAAGCGAAATTGTCCGAGCAGATATAGACCCGTGCAGAACGAGATCACGGCCCAAAGCGTCATCACGTTGGTAAAGTCGAAGAGCCACGGCACGGAAAACCATTGCTGGTCGACAATACTGATGTATTTGACTGCGACTCCCAGTTCGACAAAGCCCATGACGACTTTGACAGCGTTCAGCCAGCCACCGCTCTTGGGAAGTGATTTCAATGTCCCGGGCATCAATGCCAGCACGAAGAACGGAGCGGCGAACGTGGTTCCAAAGGCGAGCATACCGAGTACCGGCCAGTAGTATTCTCCCTGGGCTGCTGCCGCAAGCAGAGATCCGACGAATGCGAAGGTACAACTGAATGAAGTCAACACAAATGTCAGGGCCATGAAGATTACACCAACGTAACCGCCGGTCTGTTCGCCGGTGGCTGTGAAGCTTACCAGCCACGACGGGACTTGAATTTCGAACAGTCCGAGCATGTTGAGGGCAAATGTAAAAAAGATTGTGGCGAGGAACAGATTCAATATCCAATTGTTGGCAAGCTCATTCGGTTTCGTCGCCCCGAAGATTGCTGCAATACCGACGCCGATGAGGACGAACGAAATGACGATGGCGGCAGAGAATACCGAGGCCAGGACGATCGGTCGTCCACCTTGACGTTCGTTCTGTTTCAAGAAGAAGCTGACGGTGATCGGTACCATTGGAAAGACGCACGGCGTAAGCAACGCCACGAGTGCCGCCCCAATGGCAGTGATCAGGAAGACAAAAAGGCCCTTATCTTGCGGCCTGGCGCTATTCTTTGGTTCGACGTCGACAACCGCCGGTTCCTGAAAGAAGTCGATGTGTGCCGGAGGTTCAATGTCATCGCTGGTTACACCGAGAGTAAATGATTCCTTCCGAGGTGGAAGGCAACTGTCTTTGCAGGTCTGATATGTAATCGATCCTTCGACACCGAATGCACGCGGACGGGTATCTGGTAAGACTTCGAATTCCTGAACCCAGCTCACTTCTTTATGGTAAACCTCTTGCCGAAGCTTCAGTTCTCCTTCGTCCACGTCTTTGATTTCGGGTGGTCGATCGGGAACGAATGCGTTGCCAACTGGTTTCAATCCATAAACTTTATCCAGAACAATCTCGGTCGCCGTTCCCCCTTCGCCTTCGAATGTCGTTGAAAATGTATGCCATTCGGGATCGAGAGCCACAGTGATTCGTAGCTTCACCGTTTTGCCTGCCGAAGACTTTGTCGGTGCCAATTGAAAACGCAACTCGACCGGGTTTGTTTTCCCCTTCTTAGGACGCTTGGTGAACTGGTAGGGAATGCTTGGCTGATCTGCGTCGTCCACCGAGGCACTATTTGCGACAAGGGCCGCATGCAACTTTGCTGCGGGTTTGATCAGATGGCATTCACCGCCAGGACCCTCGGAACAATATTGCCCTTCCAGTTCCAGATCGATAGCGACCTTTTCGATGTCCGCAGTCGGCTCAATCCGAAACTTCTTGGACCATGAGACATCGCCATGAAACTTGGAAACTTTGTGATTGAAATTCGGGTCATGTTTTGTTTCGGGTGGTCGATCTGACTGAAATTCCGCATCAACCGCTTTAAGACCTATTGATTTCACGGTCGCGATTTGAGTTCGCCCGCCAAAGTCACCAGTGGTGGCGTAGATATAAGTTTCAGGCGGAAGCTTGGCAGTGATTGTCAGGACGACTTCGTCCCCTGGCTTGGCACCCGATGGCGTTAACGTCGCGTTGAAGACCGGCTTCTCAGAGGATTTTGGAGCGAGTGAGCCACCCAAAAGATCTTCGAACTTCGACTGCCCATCGACAGAGGCAACCAGTCCACTCGTGACGATCAACAGCGACGCCAGCCAACTTACGGCGTTGTTCCGAATATGAAAATCCTTCGACGAACAGACCATCGTTTTGCATCCTGCCTGACTTCGTAAACAGCCACGATCGGCCGCGATCTCGGTAGAGACATTACGACTAAATGCCTGCAACCGTTGGTTTGCATCTTAACGGCAGGTCGATCTTTGCCCAACGCGAGTTTGATCGTTGGGAGCCAAAATTCAAAATTGGCGAAAAATCCAACATAAGGTACGCGGCTTGCGTGAGTTAGTGAATGTTGTACGCCTGATCGCACATGACATTCAAATCCACGCTGCTGGCTTCTTCCATGCCGTAAACACCGTGCTGACAAGAAATAGCACAAAGCTGGCGGCGTTCAGTGGAACGGGCAGGATGCAAAACCCGAGAACGCCAAGCACGGCGGTGACGATTGGCAAAAGGTGAACCAGCCGACGAATCCCTGACGCCTGACGAAGCGAAAACAGGATCGTCGCTGCGACCAGCAGCCATGCGGCTGTCCAGGCGAGGCCCATCGCCCAGCGGATCGACTGACGTGGTCGAATGTCGAGCGCGAGTTTCGGGTCGCCGCCGGCTTTTGTGAAAACCAGCTTTCGGCCAGAAACCGGCAGGTTGATCCCGAGCGATAACCCACCCGGCTGTTTCCATGCGGGTGCCGCGTTGGCGCCAGGATTGCCGTTTTGGATTTCTCCACCTTGACCAAGACCTTGTTCAGCCTTCAGCCGATTGTCTGCAGCAAGTTGTCCGACCGGCATACCGGGGGCCGCGAAAGGGGGGGGCTGAACATTAAAACTAGACGAATAGGTAATCGGGGCCGGTAATGAATCGGTTGGTTGTTGATTCATACCTTTCAGGACATCTCCAC
>JBAXBD010000218.1:0-8836 GCA_037142165.1 Schlesneria sp.
AATCAAGCAATTACGTTAAGCCCTGGACAGTACCTGTATGGTCAGGGAAATTTTAACGAAACATTGGCAACGGCGGGTGGCGGTAACGTTCAGATTCCAAATTTATTGCTGGCAGCCGCACAACAATCGGGTGCAGGCTCGACTCCGTCCATTCAAAGCGTAAACGGCACTGCTGTTACATTGGCATCCAATTCCGAGGTCGCAGGTTTCAATATCGTTGGTGCCAGTGCTAACGGAATCGCTGGAAATGGGGTCTCAGGTGTGTCATTACACGACCTGGTTTTCTCTTCAATTGGTGGTGACGCAATCAACCTGAAGAACTCGTCTGGTATCGTGACAATGAGCAATATTCAGGTCGCGTCCGCGTCCGGAAATGGGATCGTATTTAATGGAGGCAACCCCAATATCTCGTATCTGGGTACGGGGAATTCAATTTCGGCAGCAGGAAATGGTTTCGTACTTGAGAACCTGACAGGGGGCTCAATTGCGATCGGTGATCTCTCGCTGACCAATATCGGCGGAACCGGTCTGTTGATGAATAGCGTAGCGAGCAATGCCACGATCGATTCTCTCAATGTCACGCAATCAGGAACAGGCATTTCAGGTGGTTCAGCCGTTGCAATCTCAGGATTGGCTGGGATTACCAAAACTGTAAGTGGAGTAACAACGACCAGCTACAATACCTATAACTTTACCGGTAACACGAAGATCACATCGCCCGTCGGTCCCGGATTTTCGGCGAGCAGCACTGATGCAAAGATCAATATCGCAAATCTCAATGTCAATTCAACTTCGACTCAGCCGGCCGTCTCTTTGGCAAATGCGACGAGTGCAATCACAGTGGGAAATCTCAACGTGAATACCCAGAATGGAATGGGTTTATACGCAAGCGGAGTGAGCTCGCTGCTGGCTAATGGTGGTTCATTCACCTCCGTCAATGCCCCCGCAATTGATGTCCAGTCATCAGGTTTTAATGCGAAGCTCGGAGCTGTCTCAGTGAATGGGGGGGCATATGGAATCCAAATTGACGGAAGCACCGGCAATTTCGTCATTCAGGGAAATGGAAATTATGCAACCGGCGGGACGATCCAGAATACGACAGTCGGCGGAGTCTTGATTAACGGGTACGGAAACACAAATTTCAGTTACGTCGATTTCACCAATAATGCAGTTGGCATTCAGTCTGCCAATACCACTTCTCTCTCACTCTCTCATTTGCGTATGACAGATACGGCAGCATACGCGATTGACTCCCTGAACGATGGCACGGTCTCGTTGAGCAACTCAGTTCTGACTGGCAATGGGGCGATAGGTGGCGGGACGATTCGACTACAGGCAAATATTGTTGGTACCTATTCATCATACATTGAAACAAACACCATCACCGACCCGAACGGAACCGCAATTCAAATCGCAACCCTGTCTGGAGCTGCAGGTTCACCGCTGACAACGCAGGTTTCTGGAAACGTGATCACAGGTTATGGTAACGGGGGATCACTCGCAGGGGTGAATTGGAATGGACCCGTGATTGCCACCGTTTCAGGAAATGCCTTCTATGCTTATGGCGCGAATATGACCGCCATATCACTTCAAGGTTCCTCCTTGCTGCCAACCACGGTTACTACAACGAATACAACGGGTGCGAATCTACTTGCAACTGTCAGTGGCAATTCGATCCTCTTTCAAAATGCCACAGCGACATCGGGAACAGGGATCTATATCGGTGACGGCCAATCAGGTCAAACATCGACAGGCACATCGGTGTTGAATGTGACAAGCAACGGACTCAAATTCCAGGGAACCGGTGGTGTTGGGATGCGATTCGGATTCTACGAAAACACAAATGCCACGATTACGGGAACGAACATGGCGGATCTGGCAGGTGGGGCAACCGGAATGTTATTTGACTACGCCGCTGCGAATTCTTACTTCACGATCAATTCAAACACGATCAATTTACTGGCTGGCGACACGTTAACCCATCGCGGCATCATCTTCACTCAGGTTGCCCCAACCATCTCATTGTATGCTCCCTCTGGATCAGCAACAAATTGGATTCGTAACACCGCGTCCTTGTCTGATGGATTTTCCATGCCAAAAGGAACGGGAATTGGCGGGATCATTATTGATAACGTGCTACTGTTGGCACCGTAACTCGGAGCTCAATATTGAAAATGACGCTGACGGATAAACGCTCGACGTTCGATGATGTTAAACGTGTCAGACAATCAACATGGCATCGCCATAGCTGAAAAAGCGGTAGCGTTCTGAGATCGCGGTGCGATAGGCATTCAGCACAAAGTCGAGTCCACCGAACGCGGATACAAGCATTAACAACGTTGATTTCGGTAGATGAAAATTCGTCAGTAATATATCCGTCGACGTAAAGTCATACGGCGGACGAATGAAAATATTTGTCTCGCCTCGCCACTCACGAAATGTGGACGTTGCGTCGTGGACACGGTTTCCATGACAGGCTGATTCCAGCGTCCGTAAACTCGTGGTCCCTACTGTGACGATGCGACCACCGCGAGAGCGAGTTTCAGCCAATGTTGTAGCGGCAATGTGTGAGATCTCACACCATTCGGAATGCATCCGATGTTCGGATAGGTTCTCCACAGCGACAGGGCGAAAGGTACCAATGCCAACATGTAGCGTCACATCGGCTCGCTGAATGCCTCGTTGGTTACAGGCGTCGAGTAGCTCAGGTGTGAAATGCAGTCCCGCAGTCGGCGCCGCTACTGATCCAGGATGACAAGCATAAGTTGTCTGGTAACGTTCACGATCCAAGCTGGTTGCTTGCTTGCGGTCAATATAAGGCGGTAAAGGAACGCCACCGAATCGCTGCAAAAGATCGAGTACATTTTCCGTTAATGACGGTTCGAATAATGAAACGCCGTCGGCTTCTTTTTCGATCAGCCTCAGTTGTAGAGCCATGCCGGTGTCATTGGTCACGGTGATTGATTCATTGAGACGCAAGTAGCCACGGGTCTGACCAATCAATCGCCACAGACCACTCGGTGTCGAACCAAGATAGAGTCCTTCCCACTTTCCGCCGGTTGCTGTGCGAACGCCGAGTAATCGTGCGGGGAGTACCCGGCTGTTGTTCAGCACAAGGCAATCACCCGTTCGCAATAACTTCGGTAAGTCACGAATCTGTCGATGACTGATGGTTCCAAGACGTCGATCGAGAACCATTAATCGCGCCGCGTCTCTCGTCGCAAGCGGCTGTTTCGCGATGAGATCCGCTGGTAGGTTGTAATCGTAGGTTGAGAGGAGATCCTCGCGAGACATTATGCGTGTGCTAAAAAAGAGAATGTGAAAGAACTACCCTGAAAAGCCTGTCGTCAATCTTTCAGAATTTGCAAAAGCTGTTTCGATCGGGCTGAAAACAAGATCGAACACTGGATTGTCTAAGCTGCGGACCGATTTGACGGGTTTGCGCAACGGGGAAGATGAACTCGAAAAGTGCTTCCGTGACCGACACCATCACTTGTTGCTTCGATGCGTCCTCCATGATCGCGGACGATGCGATGAGTGATTGACAATCCTAAACCGGTTCCTTTTCCATTTAACTTCTCGGTAAAGAACGGCTCGTAAAGATTTGCAATGACGTCGGCAGTCATTCCACATCCGTTGTCTTGGACCGTGAGCACTACTTCGTCCACAAGTTCAATGATTTGGATTGTCAACGTTCCAGACCCATTCATCGCCTCCAGACCATTTGCGACGAGATTCAAGACTACCTGCTTCATTTCGGCTGTGCTCACATCAAGCAAATGCGGTTGGCTTCGATCAAACTCGATTTTGTACTTATCAAATTTGCTCATATGGGACACCATATCCAGGACTTCAGTGACAATTTTAGTCAGATCCTGTCTCAGCTTCGGGCCATTGGTGCCGCGAGCAAAGTCGAGAACTCGCGACGTGATCTGCTGGCAACGGCTCGATTCCCGTTCGATCATCGAAAGATAAGTTGATAAAAGTTCGCGATCTTCGTTGGGAAGTTCCGTACCCAATGAGCCGTCGCTGATACGCTCGATCAGTGATTCTGCGGCGGCGCCTATCGCTTGCAAGGGATTGTTGATTTCGTGCGAAATTCCCGAGGCGAAAAAACCAATCCCTGCCAGGCGTTCGTTGCGCAAGATTTGACGGCTGCGTTCTTCCACTTCGCGTGCCAACTTGGCCTTGTCTGTCTGAAATCGAGCGGTCATCTTATTGAACATCTCTGCCAGTTCGACCATTTCGTCTTTGCCGCGTAGTTTCAGTCGATACGTATAATCACCGTTTGCGACTCGCGATGCCGCTTCGTGTAACTGGCGGATCGGCGTCAAAATCCAGTGGTATCCAAAGTAGATCAAGCTGAAGAACAGTGCGACGACCATCGCTGTTGGACACCCGATCAACCATAATCGCCATTCAATTTCATCGTCTGAACCTCGCAACGTCGAGTCGAACCCGTTTTCCAGATTTGGGATCTGCTGCGAAATCGTCTGCAAATCTGCAATCGTAAGCAGCATGGAATTCAGCAAACGTGCGTCAGGATTCTTGATCGACCGACGGTTCTCTTCGAGTAACTTCAGTCGATAGTTGATCTGAAACAGACTCGGTTCGTCCGTCAAAAAATGCTGGATTCTCGTATTGGTTTTCGCGAGATCTTCACATCGGCGTTTGAGCTCTTTAAATTCTTCCCAAGCGTTTTGCATACGCTCATTCCACAGATGCTCATCAACAAATGCCAGTTCAACGGAGTAACGCCCTGGTCCTATCGGAATCTGTAATGGGCCGACTGGTTCTGGAATCCGTAGAACTAGCGGTTCTGCAAGACCCTGAATTGCCGCAGCAAGTTTGGCTCGGTGCGGCTCCTTATCACGGCTGAACCGCAGTTCATCCACAACGTTCCAGTAGGCATAGATTGCGGACAGCCCCGCGATCGACAACAAAAGCAACATGGCAAACACAAGAGCCAAGCCGATCACCAGCTTGCGTCGAATCGAACGCGTTAGCAACACTTAGACTTCCTTGTCTTACCGTGATCGTTTTTTAGGGTCGAATGCAATTCTCAATCGATTCGCATTCCACTTCTCGCATCGTACCCAAGATTACAACGATTTCATAAATCGCTCAACATCGAATGATTTTTGCACGAGGACGGTAGCCCCGTGATTGTGCGACTGCTTTTCATTGCAATCTCTCTCTCAACCTTCTGTATTGACGTCAGCATTGAATCAAAGATCGACACTTGGGCAACTCTGCCGTCGCGTTCGCTTCTCTGGAGGAATTGTCGTCGCCCGTGTAGCCTTTATCAAACGGATCACTTGATGAAACAGAAGTCGCTGACAAAAAGGAATGTCGTTTATGCGGATTCAACGGATGATTTTCGGGTTTGCAATTCTGGCTTTAGGCCTGAATGTGGTCGACGCTGGCGAACCAAAAAAGCTGGGTTCGATCGAAGGACTAACCGAATATCAACTCGACAACGGTTTGAAGGTTGTGATATTCCCCGAACCTTCGAAGGACAAAATCACGGTCAACATGACCATTCTCGTCGGGTCGCGTCATGAGGGATATGGTGAGGCGGGTATGGCTCACTTGCTCGAGCATATGCTCTTTAAGCCCACGCCCGGCCATCCTCGACCTGATCAGGAATTGCAGTCACGTGGCGCCGAATACAACGGAACAACTTGGGTTGATCGGACAAACTATTATGAGACACTGCCAGCGGGGGACGATAATCTGGAATGGGCGATCGGCTACGAAGCAGACCGTCTGGTGAACTGCCCAATCAAGGCTGAAGACCTTGCTAGTGAGATGACCGTCGTTCGCAATGAGTTCGAGATGGGCGAAAACAACGCCAAAGGGGTTCTCGAACAGCGTATGTTTGCCACCGCCTACGAGTGGCACAACTATGGCAAGTCGACCATCGGTAATCGAGCCGATATCGAGCGTGTTCCCGTGGACAACCTGCGAGCTTTCTACAAGAAATTTTATCGACCTGACAACGCCGTGTTGTTCATTGGCGGTCGTTTGGACGAAGCCAAGACCTTGGCTTTGGTCGAAAAGTATTTTGGGCCGATCGCTCGCCCTGCCGAAAAGATGCGCGCGACGTACACGGAAGAACCTGCTCAAGACGGCGAGCGTCTCGTTACATTACGGCGTGTGGGAAACGTCGCGGTTGCTGGTGTTGTTTACCATATTCCAGCAGCTTCAGATGAAGAGTTTCCCGCGACGGCGATCCTCGAAGCGATTATGACTGCCGATAAAACTGGTCGACTTTATAAGTCACTCGTCGAAACCCGACGCGCGTCGAAGGTCGAAGGAATGGCCTACGCATGGCATGATCCCGGAGCGATCGTCATTTCAGCAGAGGCGGCTCAGGGAAATGAACCCAACGGCATTGTGGAAAAGATGCTGGAAACGATCGAACAGGTATCGAACAAGGGAATCACAGAAGTCGAACTCGTTCGAGCGAAGCGTCAATTCCGTAAATACATAGACCAGCTCTCTGCTGATACTCAGAAACTCTTGATCGAACTTGCAGAATCGGCAGCAGCCGGCGACTGGCGATTGTTCTTTCTTAATCGAGATCGGATCGAGAAAGTGACGGTAGACGATGTGAATCGAGTTGCGAGGAAGTACTTGCAACCGAACAACCGAACGGTAGGAGTCTATGTGCCAGTTCAACAACCACAGCGGACACCCGTTGCTGCGGCACCAGATGTGGCAAAGCTCGTCAAAGACTACAAAGGGCGACCCGAATTCTCGATCGGAGAAGAGTTTGACGTCGCTCCTGCCGCGATCGAATCTCGCGTCAAACGTTCGTCGATCGAAGGGCTCAAGGTGGCCCTGCTTCCCAAAAAGAACCGAGGCGGAACAGTCTCGCTTCAGCTTCGCCTGCGATATGGGTCTGCCGCGTCGTTGTTCGGAAAGTCGCAAGCATGTGAGTTCCTTCCAGGACTCATGGCACGTGCGACGAAGCAACTGAACCCGGAACAGCTTGCAGATAAGCTTGACGAGTTACAAAGCACACTCAGTGCCAGCGGTGCTGCTGGCGAAGCTACGTTCGTGATCCAGTCGAAACGAGAAAATCTGACCGCCGTTATCGACGTTCTACGACAGATCCTTCGAGAGCCATCGCTACCGGCGGAGGAACTCGACATTTTGAAACAGCGACGTGTGTCAGCGCTGGAAGAGCAATCCACCGAGCCTCAGGCACTGGCACCTCGGTTAGTTTCCCAGAAAATGAATCCCTATCCTCCAGGCGATGTGCGCCATCAGCCAAGCCTGACCGACGAACTGAAACTCGTTCGAGAACTCGATCTTGCCAGTGTGAAGGGAATCTACGACGAATACCTATCTGGACAGGCAGGAGAACTGGTCGTCGTGGGTGATTTTGACGAAGCCGCCACGGTCAAGGCTTTTTCAGCCGCCGTCACCGGTTGGAAATCCAAAAAGCCGTTTGAACGGATTGCGCGGACTGCCGAAAAACCGCCTAAGCCGGAAACGATCAGAATCGAAACGCCTGACAAGGCCAATGCGATGTACTTTGCAGGTCTGCTTCTACCGCTGAAGGATGATCACCCTGACTATCCCGCTCTTGTTGTAGGCAACGAAGTTCTCGGCGGAAGCGGTTTCGCGTCACGCTTAATGAGCCGTATTCGTGAGAAGGAAGGCTTGTCTTATGGCGTCATGTCTTCGTTCCGAGCCAGTGCGTTAGACCCCCGTTCGACATTCTCTCTCATGGCCATCTGTAATCCTGAAAATGCCGAGAAGGTGCTTCAGTTGGCTCGAGAAGAAATTGAATTGCTGCTGAAGTCAGGAGTCACAGCCGAAGAATTGTCTGATTCGCAGCAAGGCTGGATCAAAGGAAACGAAGCAGATCGAGGCGACGATGCAAAGCTTGCTTCGATTCTTGCCACGGCTCTGTTCACAGGTCGGACACTCGATTATCAGGCCAAGCTTGAAGCAAAAGTCCAAAGCTTGAAGCCGGACGACGTGGTGGCGGCACTTCGCAAACACATTGTTCCTTCGGAACTCGTGAACGTGATTGCCGGTGATTTGAAGAAGTAGTTCAACTGCTGGCCTTGATTACCTGGAGCCGAATGAAAGTCGAATCGCTACGTTCGTCAGCTGTCTGACGAACGTAGCGAAGGGGAGAGAGGGTTCCGGTCAAAATCAGTGAAGCCGATGGCTCACATTGATCTTTGTCTGTAAGCCTTCAACGAGCTCATTCAACGGGCATGGGTGATGGAGCAGGAGTTGTTGTTGGTGCTGGCGTTCCTGTCGCTACCGAAGCACCAGGTTGATCCTGCGTGGTAAACAATCCCATCCCGCTATCCGATTGCTTGAACTTATAGCGTCCTGTCGACAGCGTATATTTCGCGATTTGGCCATTTCCCAGATTGACATCGATCGTCCAGTTTCGATCGTTGGTAAGTTTCTGAACCGTGCCTGGCTTCATCGAGTAAGCATTGCCGTTCAGTGTGTACTGGGCCTCCTGAGTATTCGTCGGTGGACTGAAGAGCACGATCTCGCCATTGTCGTACGTCACTTGAGGGGCCGTAGTCACGACTCCTGACGTCGTTACGACGGGAGAACTGCCGGAATACACAGTGTTCGTGTAAACCGGCTGCGTGTAAACAGGTTGGCTATAGACTGGCGTCGAATAAACCGGCTGGGAATAGCCGTAGCCACCATTACCATAACCCGAGTATCCTCCGTAATAACCGCCGTATCGGGGATAACCGAATCCGCTCCCGTAGAACAGGCCGATTCCTCCCAGGCCGCCTCCATAATATCCGCCGCCGTGGTGATAACTGCCGCCACCGTTGTGGTG
>JBAXBD010000219.1:0-8833 GCA_037142165.1 Schlesneria sp.
GGCTTCCTGTTCACTCATCAATGCTTGAGGTGTCAGAGCTCATCTACGCAACATGCAAAACCTATCTGCTGACTCAGGGGAAATTTCTTTTCACGCTTTGGCTGTTCATCGGGGCTGTCATCGTTCTGTATTTCAAATATGTCGAATCACTGGAGTGGTCTAAGGTTGCGACAATTCTTGTCTTTAGCGTGATCGGAATCCTGGGAAGCTACTTTGTCGCCTGGTTTGGTATTCGCGTGAATACCTACGCGAATTCTCGCACGGCATTTGCCAGCCTGACCGGGAACGCCTTCCCCTGTTACGCGATCCCACTCAAAGCGGGGATCAGCATTGGAATGCTGTTGATCAGCGTGGAACTTTTATTGATGCTGATCATTCTCATGTTCGTCCCAGGTGCTTATGCGGGACCATGCTTTATCGGGTTTGCCATCGGCGAATCGCTGGGGGCTGCTGCGCTTCGTGTCGCCGGGGGGATTTTTACGAAGATCGCCGACATTGGTGCCGATCTGATGAAGATCGTCTTCAAAATCAAAGAGGACGACGCGAGAAACCCTGGTGTGATCGCGGATTGTACTGGCGATAACGCCGGCGACTCCGTCGGTCCCTCGGCCGATGGATTTGAAACATATGGTGTGACGGGCGTCGCACTGATCACGTTCATTCTGCTCGCCGTCAAAGACCCGACCATTCAGATTCAGTTGCTGGTCTGGATCTTTATGATGCGAGTGATGATGGTTGTCGCTTCGGGGGCGTCATACTTCATCAACGAATCGATGGCATTGAAGAAATACGGCAAACTCGAAAGTTTCAACTTTGAAGATCCGCTGACCTCACTGGTCTGGCTCACCTCGATTCTCTCGGTCATCCTGACCTTTATCGTTTCGGCTACGCTCATCCCCACAGTGGGCGATTCGTCATTGTGGTGGAAATTATCGATCATCATTACGTGCGGAACGCTTGCTGGAGCGATCATCCCTGAAGTCGTCAAGCTGTTTACCTCAACCGAATCGGCACACGTCCGGGAAGTGGTCACCTCATCGGGACAGGGAGGTGCCTCGCTCAATATCCTGTCGGGATTGGTTGCCGGAAATTTCAGTGCGTACTGGCTGGGAATGATCATTCTGCTGTTGATGACCGTGGCCTACCTGATCAGTACATTGATCAGCGAGCAAATGATGCTCGCCCCGGCGGTCTTTGCGTTCGGCCTGGTCGCGTTCGGGTTCCTGGGCATGGGACCCGTAACGATTGCCGTCGACAGTTATGGTCCAGTCACCGACAATGCCCAATCGGTCTATGAATTATCGACTATCGAATCGCTGCCGGGTATACAGCAGGACTTGGAAGCGAATTTTCAATTTACGCCCGATTTTGAGCGTGCCAAAGACAATCTGGAAAAGAACGACGGTGCCGGAAATACGTTCAAGGCGACAGCCAAGCCGGTCCTGATTGGTACGGCAGTTGTCGGAGCAACAACGATGATCTTTTCGATCGTCCTGGATCTGACGAACGGCCTTCAATCGGATCTGGTCGTCAAGTTGTCGATTCTTTATCCACCGTTTCTGCTGGGTCTGATCGCAGGCGGGGCCGTGATCTATTGGTTTACAGGTGCTTCGATCCAGGCGGTGACAACCGGTGCCTATCGTGCAGTAGAATTCATCAAACAAAAAATCAACCTGGACGAAAGCGTGAAGAAGGCATCCGTTGAGGACAGCAAAAAGGTCGTCGAGATCTGCACGAAATACGCTCAAGAAGGGATGTTTAACATCTTCATGACCGTGTTTTTTACGACGCTGAGTTTTGCCTTTATGGAACCCTACTTCTTCATTGGTTACCTTGTCTCGATCGCCATCTTCGGGCTGTATCAGGCAATCTTCATGGCCAATGCGGGGGGCGCCTGGGACAATGCCAAGAAGCTCGTGGAGACCGAATTGAAAGCCAAGGGTACAGAACTTCACGCGGCCTGTGTTGTTGGTGATACTGTGGGCGATCCATTTAAGGATACTTCGTCAGTGGCACTTAATCCGATCATCAAGTTCACCACGCTTTTCGGTTTGCTGGCCGTACCGCTGGGTGTTTCAATGCATGAGAACCTGGGGTCTCTGGTGACGGTAGCCATTGCACTGGGGCTGCTGGCGGTCTCGATGGCATTTGTCTTGCGATCGTTTTATGGAATGCGAATTGTCGTCAGTGACGAAGTGAAATAATGTCAAATAGCCCTGATGCTGCTGAATTGCCGTCTCCCCTCGTTCGCGGACCTTTGTGGGTCACGCTACAAACGCTCTTTCAGACCATCTTCTGCTTTTGGCTCGGCTATCGAGCCAAGGGTTACGAACGGCTGGAAAAGGAGGAAGGGGCGATGGTTCTCGCCAACCATCAAAGTTTTCTCGATCCTCTTCTTGTGGGCTTGCCGTTTACACGCCCTGTCAGTTTTCTTGCACGCGAAAATCTTTTTAACGTCCCGGTCGTTGGCTGGGTGCTGAAGAATACGCATGTGATGCCGATTAATCAGGAAGCGGCCAGTACCGCCAGTTTGCGTCAAACGATCAGTAAACTGCAACATGGGTTTCTGGTGGGAATCTTCGCTGAAGGGACGCGCACGCTGACCGGTGAACTCGGTGAAGTGAAGCCCGGTTTTGCGGCGATTATCAGACGCGCGAAACGTCCAATTTATCCCGTGGGGATCGCTGGCGCTTATCAAGCGCTTCCCTATGGTGGCTGGTTTTTAAAACCAACCCGCGTTCGAGTTGTTTTTGGTGACCCGATCACCGTTGAAGAGCTTGAGCACTACTCCAACCGGGACCAGGATGGTGCACTGTGTGCACTCGTTCAAACCAGAATCGCCGCATGTTGTAATGCCGCAGAACAGTGGCGAAAAACCGGTACGGCGCCAAACGATTCTCAGTCGTTGGAACGCAACCCGACCTCCTCCACGGGGGCGGTTAACGGGCAGTTGTCCTAGGGGCTGGAATGAGACTTACGAACTGTAAAACAATGGCGTTTAACAGCGGCGGGCCAGGCGACGTTACTCGTAAAACCGGGGTATCATCGCTGATTTGGATATTGTCGTTAACGATTAAGACCGCTTTCTCAATCCGTTCTCGCCGCCGGGTCCAGCGACGTTCGAAGAGATCGGCTGAACGCCGATTCACCTGCGCCGATGGCTTCGGGTTAAACGATGACAGTGTCACCTTTTCTTTTATTCCGTGATCGCTTCGGCACGCAAACTGACTAACCGCAGCTCTTCACCCCCCGTGACTTTGACTTCGCTTCCACCACATTTCGGACAGACAAAACGAAAATCCGTCACACAAAAGCTCGATTGGCAGGCAAGACAAATTGCGGATAGTGGTATCACTTCAATCGCCAATTGAACCGGAGTCAGCCAGTACTCGCCAGCCATTTCATCGAATGCCGATTTGACGAGAAGTGGCTCAACGCCGGAAAACTCACCGATCGAAATCCGGATCTCGTGAATCTGGCTGAGACGACGATTTCGTCCTTCTTCGAGAACCTGCTCGATCAATCCTTTCACCAGCGATCGTTCATGCATGGAGGCATTTTTCCCAGATGAGGTCGGCCACGCGAGACGCTGCCAGATGAATCGTCGCCGAAGGATTTGTTCCGGGAGTCCAGGCTGTTCCTTCCACTGTCCAGATCTCGGCCGAAGCAGGAAAACTGTTCAACGAGTATCCAAGTTCCATGACTTCGAACAGCGAAAGATCATGGGATCCTTTGCGAGGACGATCGATCGCGGCACCTTCGACCAGCCTCTGCCGACATCGATCAGATTGCGTGTTCCGTTGTTGAACCAGAATTGCCGGCCTCCAAATCCCACAGTGAATTGCACCTGGATCGCCGTGTCCGCTGCAAGCATCACAGATCACAAGGTCTTGATCGGTTTCAACGACGTCGAGCAGTTCAGCTGGATGCTGCAGACACGCAAGGCTTGACTCAGGAAAGTTTCTTTCCCGCAGACGCCTGACCACAAGCCAGCCCGCCTGATCGTCTCCGTGATGACTGCCCAACCCGATCACAATCGGCCAGTTCAAAAGGATTCCTCCCATCGCACCTTCAGAAAGTGTGTCGAGCAACTGATGCAGGGGTCATACGTCCGCACTAGTCGTTCGCAGTCGATCGCCAATTCATCGCGAGACGCTCCGGCCTGCAATCGAGAAGTCAGATGCTGCACCAAGTCATGCTCGATCTGTCGCTGATTCTGTGACGTGGGAGGAATGATCCGTCCCGAAACGATTTTTCCTGCCTGATCAACACGGTATTCGTGAAAGAGAATCCCTCGCGGTGCTTCCGTTGCCGCACAACCACTCCCATCTTGGTGCTGGTAATCAACATGGGCGATCCCGGTCGAATCGTAATCTCGGAGAATGGCAAGAGCTTCTTCATAGGCATGCACAAGTTCCAAACAACGGGCGATGATGTTTTTAAACGGATTGCGACAGTCTGCCTGAAGATTGACTTCATCGGCGAGTCTTCGTGCGGTGGGAGATAACCGGTCTCGATTGTGATTGATCCGTGCCAGCGGTCCGAGAAAATACGATGTTCGTTCTGTGCGTCGAACCGCATGCAGAGCGGTTGAATGTGCGACGTGTTCCTCGACGAAGTTCTGATCGTACTCTGTCACCGGGATTTTAAGACCAGTGCTCGAAACGATCTCCCCTTCGTTCATCGGATATTCATCAGGATGGGTCAACGATACGTATTCATAAGGTTGCTCGAAGTCGGGAAAGTGAAACGTGGCGGCCCAGCGAGTCGCTTCGGTTGCCGCCTGCACGCCCCATTCAAAATGAGGAATCAGCGAGGCCATCTCTTGAGCGTTTGGCAGCCGATGAAAACCACCGACCCTGACATTGATCGGGTGGATGGCACGACCACCGACCACTTCCAGCATGCGGTTGCCAAACTTTTTCAATTGCAGGCCACGTTTGATTTCATCAGGAAAACGCTGAGCCAGCGCAATCCCGCTTGCCGCACCGAAGAAATCAGGAGCGTGTAGCAGATGGACATGGAGTGCGTGGCTTTCAATCCATTCGCCACAGTACAGCAATCGCCGCAATCGGCGGATTTTCGGTGTGATCTGAATTCCTAGCGCCGCTTCCAGCGCGTGAACCGAACTCATCTGATACGCCACAGGACAGATCCCGCAAATCCGCGCTGTAATATCGGGAGTTTCTTCTAATGGACGTCCGCGAAGCAGTGCTTCGAACAATCGAGGCGGTTCGTAAATATTCAGTTTCACATTATCGATCTCGCCATCACGCAAACGGATCGTCACCCCCCCTTCCCCTTCGACTCGGGTCAGGATCGGAACCTCAATCAAGTCGTTCGAAGTCAAGATCGGCATCCTTCGTTACTCGGTCCGAGAATCACCAGTTGTTCTGACGCATGTTGGAATTCGGGCGATGCAGCGTTGAAGCTTCTAAGCAGCGGCACCAGCGTTTCGGGCGAATGTCCGTGTATGCGAAACTGGGAGACGAGCGACGTGGTGTTCGCTGGCTGACTCGGGCCGAAGCAACCATAACAACCACGGTCATACGCAGGGCAAATCGCACCGCACCCGGACTGTGTGACCGGACCCAGACACGGAATTCCGCGTGCGACGACATGGCAGACTGTTCCCCGGCGTTTGCAGTCGAGACAGACACTGTGGCTGGGCACACGAGGCTGTCGCCCTTCAGCGAGTGCCACAAGAATGTCGACAAGCTGATGATGATTGATCGGGCAACCGTGAAGCGCAAAATCAACAAGTACGTGATCGGCAATTGCCGTCGATGTGGCGAGCGTGCGAATGAATTCGGGACTTGGATAGACCGACTGCACCCATTCGTCGATCTGACCCCAGTTTCTTAATGATTGAATCCCCCCTGCAGTGGCACAGGCACCGATTGTCATCAGGAATTTCGAATCGGCTCGCACACGTCGGATGCGTGCGGCATCTTCATCGGTCGTGATCGAGCCTTCGACAAGGGCCACATCATACGGGCCTGGCTGAAGATCACTGCTTGCTTCCGCAAAGTGGGCAATCTCGACCCGATCACAGATCGCCAGCAATTCGTCTTCGGCATCGAGAAGCGAAAGCTGACAGCCATCGCACGATGCGAACTTGAAGACAGCGAGTCGAGGTTTGCGGGGCATCAGAGTTGCTCCACGAAGAGGTAGGGACGAATTCGGTCATATCGCACGACCGGACCATCCTTACAAATGAATTCTGGCCCAAGCTGACAATGGCCACATAGTCCGGCTGCACATTGCATGTTACGTTCCATCGAAACCCAGGTCCGTCTCGCATCGATTCCCAGCCGCAGTCCGCTCATCGCGGCATACTTCATCATGACCTCGGGGCCACACGTCACCAGATGAGTCCGCTCCGGGTGCGGTAGTTGAAGACGATCGATCAACTGGGTGACCACGCCGACATGACCGTTCCAGCCAGCGGTTGCTCGATCAACTGTCAACATCACTTCAATATCACGTTCCTGCCAGGCGGCGTATTCCGTGGGATAAAGCAGTCCTTCCGAAGTACGTGCCCCCAGGATCAACCAGATTTTTCCGAACTGCTCACGATGATTCATTAAGTGATAAACCAGCGGTCGAAGCGGTGCCATCCCCAACCCGCCAGCGACGATGAGAACGTCGTTACCCACCAGTTCTGCCAAAGGCCATCCCGTTCCGAACGGGCCACGCAGGCCAAGTGTGTCGCCTCGCTCTAATCGCGCCAGTGTTTTCGTCACGTTGCCCGCGACTCGCACGGTGTGAATCCAGCCATCCTTTCGAGCGGGATCGCCGCTCATCGAAATCGCTGATTCGCCCACGCCGGGTAAGTAAAGCATATTGAATTGACCAGGGACAAATTCGTACGTCGAGGAACTATTGCCGTCGATCATCACCAGCTGATAAGTCGCAACCCCTTCGGTCTCGTTAATCAAGTCGGCAATTCGCACGGTATGCGTGTGCCAGGGATTCTCGTGCAAAGTTGACGGGATGGATGTCATGGCGAGGTTCCCTCCCGAATAGCGGCCACTTCTTCCGTAATATCGATCCCGACGGGACACCACGTAATACAGCGACCACAGCCCACACAGCCAGACGTTCCAAACTGAGCGTGCCAGCCGTCCAGTTTGTGTGTTAACCACTGCCGATAGCGCGAGGCGGTATCGTTACGAACGAGGCTGCCGCCGAGATAGCTGAAGTCTGGATTGAAGCACGAATCCCAGGTTCGTTCCCGTTCGACGCGATCCATATTCAAATCGCGTACTTCGGTGACCGACGAACAAAAACAAGTGGGGCAAACCATTGTGCAGTTCGTGCAGGAAAGACAACGTTCGCCGACCTCCTTCCAACGGGGGTGGTCCAGATTGGTGAGAAGCAGTCCCGGCAGATCGCTGGTTTCCATGTGTTTCGTGATCTGGTCGACCGCCTGTTGCCGAGCATTCTCGGCTAATTTCAGTTGTTCGGGAGTTGCGTCATCGATTGAGGGCGACGTGACGTTATCGACGGTGGAATTCGAGTCGTGAGAAAATCCCTCGCTTACGCGTCGGGCTAAGTTGACGAACGCGTCGAGAACTTCGCGGCCTCGTTCCGAACCAAGTTCACAGAGAAAGCCCGAGTCGATTTCCGTCAGGGCCAGATCGAACCCTTTCTCGCAGCGTGGTCCGGTTTTCATCGACGTGCAAAAACAGGTGCTCGCCGCCTGCGTGCAATTGACTGCGATGATAAAGAGTTGTTCTCGCCGTTCTCGATAGAGCGGGTCCTGGTACGGTCCGTCAAGAAACACTTGATCCTGAATCCGCATCGCGGCAAGCTCACAGGCTCGGACACCGAGTAATGCGAACTTCGTTGTATCGGCTGACCGAGGGATGAACTGCCATCCGCTTTCTGTCTTCTCGGCACTGAGCAGCGTTGTCTTCGGTGGAAAAAGATATTTCTTCCATGAGTGCGGTCCGACGACAAAACCGAACAACGACTCATCGTCACGTCTTTTCAGGCGATAATGGCCGGGAGATTGCACGTCAGTCCAACCCTGTGGCAACTGATCGATCGACTGAAGTTCGCCGTAGACGATCGCTTCCTGATCTACCGTGGGGCCTACAACGGAGTAGCCTCGATGCCGAAGTTCATCGATCAATAATTGCAGTTGAGACTTGGCAAAGTAGATCGGCGAAACAGGAGTAACCATGGTTTTAAAGCCCCTGTTTCGTGGGCGCCGGTTCTAAAACCGGGACGTGTTCGCCAAACAAGTCCAGCAACTGAAGTCGAGTTGCCAGCAGGCGACGCGACAATGCCGAGGCTAATTGCCGCATGACGTGATATCCGATCTCGTGCTCTGATTCACAAAGACCTTGTAATTCGACACTGGGAAAAGCAACGGTCCGAACCGGTTCAAGTGCAACAGCGGTGGACGTCATCGTTGAATTTCCAACAAGAGCCGACCAGGCCAGCACGTCGCCCGGCCCTGCTGTCAGGATGGGGACACGACCGCGACGTGGAACAAACATATCCAGCCGGACATGCCCATCAACGACGACATGAAATTCTGAGTGCTCGGTCCCTTCTGAAAATAAGACCTCGCCAATCGCATAGGCACGAGCATGCGCGATGCGTCCAAGTCTGACGACCAGATCGCTTGGCATTGCTCGCAAAAAGTCGCAGTAGCTGACCGTCTCAAGTAATGACATGCATCCCCTCGTTTCCCGACGCCCGATTAATTAAGTTCGGTGTCTTCGCGAACAACTCGTAGCATGGGCCTCAGCCCGTGCGAAACAGCATCTTGCCCGAGCCCAAGAAAAGACTGGCATCTCTCTGCGAACAACTTTCACCA
>JBAXBD010000220.1:0-8806 GCA_037142165.1 Schlesneria sp.
TCAACATGCCATCGGTTGGCTTCAGCGACAATCCACCACTGTCAAACGTGACTCCCTTGCCAACCAAAGCCAGTCGTGGTGCATTGGGGCCACCTCCGTCATGTTCAACAATGACCATACAGGGTGGCTCGGTACTTCCCTGCGAAACGGCCAGCATCGACCGCATTCGCTCCTGCTCCAGCCGAGGTTGCTCCAGAACTTCCACCCGCAACCCGTAATCGTTGGCCACCACTTGAGCTCGTTTGGCAAATCCCAGCGGAGTGATTTCCTGCGGGGGACGGTT
This sequence comes from Schlesneria sp., assembly GCA_037142165.1. GTDB lineage: Bacteria > Planctomycetota > Planctomycetia > Planctomycetales > Planctomycetaceae > Schlesneria. The sequence continues at coordinate 284 of JBAXBD010000220.1, forward strand.
CACCAGGTCTCGCGTCAGGTTGATTGCGTGTCCAAGAATTCGGCCTCGCTCAACCGCCTCGTCCAACTCGGCTGTGCCAGCGGCGACAACCTGCAACCCGACAAAAGGATGCCGACCCCGCTCCGCTCGAAACAGATCCTGCCCCAGTGAGCCGACCATTCCACAAGTAGTGGCCGATGCAACAAAGTCGGCACGGGAGACCGCTCCGGTCGATTCCGACGGGACAACAATCGCTACCCGAGTCTCTTTTTTATCGGAAACCGCTCGTGCGGCGGTCATCAATGCCTTATCAAGTCGAGCGATTGTCAGATCGGCTTCTGTACCAAGTCCAACAAACAGGATTCGGCTGGCCCCAATTCCCGTCAAGCCGCGCAGAGGCAACGTTGAAGCGAGTTTTCCAGTCAAATCTCCCAGGGACTTCAGTCGAGTGACAATTCCACCCAACGCCTGGTCGAGCCCGGTCAATGAGTTGGAAAGTTCAGCAGACTCAAGGACGGGAACGATCAACCAATCGGCTTCCACTTGCGTCACAGGTCTATCGGTTCGGCGAATCTCCATCGCGTGAGTTGTCCTTACATATCAGGCGGGTTTGTACGAGCGCATCGGACCTGTATTCAACGCGAAAGCAAACAGATTCACAAGCCAAACCGATTTCTGATGAATGCCGGAAATCCGAAAAGATCTTGAGCCACACGAATAAGAATAAGAATCAGCAGAAATTAACGGACAGTGAATTTTCTCATGCGAGTAGATGGGTGCTGATCAGTCTTCCTCAGTCGCCTCACTTCATTGCCTTCGACGCGGATTGCAAAGTCCATTTGACCAGATTGCAGGTTCGTCCCTGGCGATGGCTCAAGAGATGTCTTTCGTCTTTACTCGCCAACAGCCACGTTTTTGAAAACGAGTTTCGATCCTTGTAGTTTGGGGAGTCCGCCAAGGTCCAGTCCTTGCTGAATTCGTAGTATTTCCAAGGCTCTGCGAAACCTGGGTCGGCCTTGTTAATGTCATCAAAAGCGGGTTTCCAATTCGAAAGCGCCATAAACTCAAAATTATCGAATTCCGTCAGGTTCCCCTGATGATAGATCTTGTGTGCATGGGCGGGTACGCCCATATCTTCGACCATGTGCAATAGGACTCCAAGGAAGTAATAGGCTCGGTCTTTTTTTCCAGCCTGATAGGCTTCATGGCAATCCTTCCACCAGCCTTGAATGTCGTCACACCCTTCATTCGTACCACGATGTTCGACTCGTTTCGTTTCAAGATCAATTCCATATTTCGCCGCGATCTCGATGTCCTTCTGGTTTGTCTTTAATTCGTGAACTTCCGCATTGGCTCCATCGACGATCGCATCCCGAAATTTGTCTAATTCAGGAGAAGCGTCTTTCAACGAGTCAATCGCCCAGTTCGTGATCAACGAATGGGTCGGTCGAGTGGGATTGCCGTTTCGGCTATCCCACGCCCGGCAATCTCCGCTGGTTAGCATGAGTCCGGTTACTACAACAGCACAAAACACAACTCGGTTAGCGTCCATCATTCAGCCTCTCTCGACGTGGTTTGAATTCGCGATTGTTTTTGCACCTGACTTCCAATTGTACTCCAATTCCACAAGCCGAAGAACTTTATGCGAACAGCGGCAAGACAATTCCCGCGTTTCGTCGCCATTTATGGAACAAGTCACCCCTGATGGACGCTCGCTGTTGGAATGCCGCAATTGATCTCAGCCAAACTCGACGATACCATTAGCGTCGGGACTATTTGAGCCACGTGTATGAAACAACAATCACACGATGCGAGAATTCGGCATGGACACTGAAAAGATCGCGGAGTCTGTCGGCGAGATTCTTTTAGACCGACCGACCGAACCCATGGAATGGACTGAAGAGTTGAATCAGCGACGGTTCGCTCTTATTGACAAGGAAATCCAGGGAACATTGACGCCGGCAGAGACATTCGAATTGGCCGACCTCACAAGAATCATGCGTGAGAACGTCGATTCGGAAGCGAATTTTCCGTTGGAAGGTGTAAAGGCGTTACATCGGAAATTGCTCGAACTCAAGAACGCAAACAGCGGAGTTTGAGCATTGATTTTCGATTATCCTGTTCAGCGCAGCGAGCGACGCCACGGTCCTTCAGGTTATGTGTCATACGAGTCCTATCGTCCGTGGTTGCGTGACGAGTTTGACTTTCGTTGTGTGTATTGCCTGAAGCGCGAAGTTTGGGGGCAGGTCACGGGCGAATTTGAACTCGATCATTTTGAACCTCAATCCGCCAACCCGCACCTTCAGCTAGACTACTTCAATCTCGTCTATGCCTGTCGACGTTGTAATTCAGTCAAATCGTCCCAGGTTGTCGATGACCCTTTCCACCTTTTGTGTTCAGAAAACATCGAAACACTCCGCGACGGATCGCTCCTAACCGACGACATTGGAGTGATGCGATTGATACGACAGCTCGATTTGAATTCGCCACGGATGAAATCGTGGAGAATCCTGTGGATGCGCATCGTGGAACTCACGGCAGAGTATGACGAGTTTACATATACTCAACTCGTCAGTGTATCTGCCGAATTTCCGGATCTGAGTCAGCTAAGAACGCCAAGCAATAGCCGAATTCAAGGCATTGAAGAATCTTGGTTCGCTCGCCAACGCCGTGGTGAATCTCTCCAGATGAGATGAGTCCAAGGATCTTTTTTTTTTCTTGCGTATGGGTCGTTGTGTCAAACGAGTCCATGAGCGCATTGCATGTTCGTCGTTCCGATGACCTCAATCCCTGAAATGAACTCCCGACGTTCAGACAAAACGCTACTTAACCGTTGCAGCAGAAATAAGTTAGAACTCAGCATCGCTAAAACCGAAAGTCCTCAATGTACCCATGACGCTGTGTCCCTGGGCCGATGCGAGACTCGTCGGAGATCAAAGCCAAACAATTCCAGTGGGACCCCTCATCGATAATACGAAGTGCGCAACAGCGATCAGCAACGAAACAAATCCCGCCATTCGTCAAGACAATCGATATTGATTAATGCGCGATTGGAGCCGAGTTTGACTTGGCCGTAGCACAGTAAGTCTTACCGCCATCACGACAAAGACGCCGAATTCAGACGTTCTATGGGAACGCAGTTCTCTTCAACCTTTTACGGACATCTTTCATCGACAGAAACAGAATTGTTATAAAGCGAAAGCCGTAACGCAACTTCAACAGGAAAAGATACTGACGACACGACAGATATAATAACGCGCAAATTAATTCGGAATACATTACCGATTCTATTAGCCTAATCGATGAATAAAAGCCAGGGTTCTCCGGTGAGACACATTGACGTATGAATACATGCCACACGCTCAGTGTCGCAAATGAAAAGAAGAATAGATGCCACGCATTTCGCGTACCTGGGTGTCTAGTTGCGACTTCCTCCCCCGCCCCGACGAGCAAAAGGTCAGCGATGTAGCTCGATAACGCCACTACTCCGAGCTTCGGAACCTTGTTTTTTGCACCTGCCATTTTTGCTTACTTCCGCCGTGATGTTATTGATTTCGCTCGCCGCCACGCGATAGAGCGAATGTACACAGAATAATACGAAACTGATCCAGAATGCCAGTTTGCAAATGTTTTATTCTAGATTTTGTGGATACGAGTGATTGGTGAACATTGAAAGTCTGGGAGCACGGATTCTTTCCTGCTCGCTAATGAACCCGTTGATGCGGACATCGTGTAACTCTTGCTTTACACTAGCGCTCGACGGGCTTTGTCATAATCGACGCGATATTTCCGCTTCACGTTCTCATTTAGAGGATTCGTGCTGCTTCGCAACTGTTCGACCAACTCTCCGTCGTTGCTGATGCTGGTGTCTCGGGATAACGGCACCGATTCTATCTTGGGCCCGTCATAACGGGACCTAAAATGCACATTAGTTCGTAAAAATCGGTGTTGCTCGACTTTTCTAGTCAGGGGCAACGAGTTTCTCAAGGAATTGTGGACAACCGGTGCAGTGCCCCACCGCTGCCCGCGCTCTCGAAAGGGGGATCTAAGCGGCGGCACCCAATTGTTTTAGGGGCCAGTTACTCGAATTCTCCGCTCGACCGAAATACGATGTCAGCAATGGCAGACATCGTATTTCAACACAATTGGCAGAGGCTGCGATGCTACACAAGAGTTGTCGCGTTGTTCGGGTGTTGTTGTGTCTCGTGACGGCTGTAGCGCTCGGTGTGATCTCCATTGAAATCTGCGATGCTGCCGAACTGCACGGGCAACCGAACATCATCTTGATTTTGACTGATGATCAGGGTTACGGCGACATTTCAGCGAATGGGAATCCGATTTTGAAGACGCCGAATCTGGATCGGCTCCATCACGAAGGGGTTCGCTTCACAGACTTTCATGTCAGCCCGACGTGTTCGCCCACGCGATCAGCATTGATGACGGGTCGTCATGAATTCCGGAACGGGGTCACTCATACCATCAACGAACGCGAACGATTGACGCTGAGCGCCGTTACGATCGCTCAAGTTTTGAAGACGGCTGGCTATTCGACGGGGATCTTTGGGAAGTGGCATCTCGGGGACGAGCCGGAGTACCAGCCGAATCGCCGCGGAGTTGATGAGGTCGTCATTCATGGGGCAGGGGGGATCGGCCAGTCGTATCCGGGAAGTTGTGGTGACGCTCCTGGGAACAGGTACGATGATCCATTTATTCTTCATAACGGGCGTTTCGAGAAAACCAAAGGCTATTGCACGGATGTGTTTTTCTCTCAGGCCATCCGCTGGATTGAACAGACGCGAGGCAGCAAGCCATTCTACGCTCACATCGCCACAAATACGCCGCACGCGCCGCTGGATGTTCGCCCTGAAGACAAGGCCCGTTACATTGGCAAGGTTAAAGACGACAACGTCGCCAAGTTCTTTGGGATGATCGCCAATATCGACGACAATGTGGGAAGGCTGCTGGCAAAACTTGACGAGTGGAAGATCGAACGAGACACGCTTGTCATTTTCATGAATGACAATGGAGGAACTGCTGGTACGCAGGTCTTTAACGCGGGAATGCGAGGTCAGAAGGGAACTCCCTGGATGGGCGGAACGCGAGCCTCCTCATTCTGGAGATGGCCTGGGACGTTAAACCCTGCTGACGTGAAGTCGCTGACGGCACATATCGATTTCTTTCCCACACTCGCCGAGATCGCTGGTGCGCCGCTGTCTGACGACATTCGAAAACAAGTGGAAGGCCGCAGTCTTGTTCCATTGCTCAAGGACCCGCAGGCCGAATGGCCGTCGCGAATCCTGATCACTCACGTCGGGCGCTGGCCCAAAGGGGAGCAGCAGCAATACAAATTCGCGACTTGCAGCGTCCGCACTCCGCGCTGGCATCTGGTATGCGAAGGAAAAAAGCCTGCTCGCACCAGTTTCGCACAGGCCGAACTGTTTGATATCGAATCCGATCCCGGCGAACAAAAAAATGTTGCGGACCAGCATGCCGATGTCGTTGCGCAACTCAGTCAGGCATACGACGAGTGGTGGGACTCGATTCAGCCGCAACTCGTCAACGAAAACGTTCCGACACCGGCTGAAAACGCGTTCAAGCAACTTTATAAATTGCAGTTTGGAAGCAAGTAAACACCGGCTGGTTGGGTGCGAAGTCCACTTGCTGCTCGCTCACGAAGCAGTCGACGCCAACGTACTTGGGGTCCGTTCGTGACACCGGTGCCAGGTAACCCGTTTGCCATTACTGCACAAAACATCTATTCCAATCTCGTGAAGCGTCGTCGCACATCAAATTGGAGGGGGGCTCGCTTGAAAATCTCGTCGCCCATCACGAATCCAAATGGAATTCTGTCCTTCAACGTCGAAAGCCCTTATCAAGAGGGCGAAACAAAGATTCATGTTTTGCTTCCGGATGGTTTCCAGGTCGGCGACGCCGCGTCTGTCTTGTACGTTTTGCCAGTCGAAGCATATGACGGGGCCTTATGCGGCGACGGTCTGGAAGAGGTTCGCAAAAGTGATCTGCATAATCGCTACCAATTGATCTGTGTGAAGCCGACCTTTTCGCATCCACCCTGGTACGCAGATCATCCCAGTGACCCTGGAATCCAGCAAGAACGTCATTTCCTTCAGGTCGTCGTTCCGTTCATCGATCAACAATTCATTAGCGAGGTTAAATCACCGCGTCGTTTGCTCGTCGGCTTCAGTAAATCTGGCTGGGGGGCTTTCAGTCTGTTGTTACGACAACCTGATTTGTTCGCCCGAGCGGCGGCGTTTGATGCCCCACTCGGCTGGCAATCTCCGAACCGGTACGGCATGGGTGAGGTTTTCGGTACACAGGAGAACATGGACCGGTACTGCGTTCCCGAATTACTCGAACCGTCAGCAGGTAAACTGGGGTCGGAGCCTCGGCTGGCTCTCTATGGGTATAGCGACTTTCGCGGACATCACCAGTTCCTGCATTATCGAATGCTGAAACTTGGAATTGCGCACGAATATGCCGACGGCCCGGGACGCAACCACAGATGGGACAGTGGATGGTTGCCAGACGCCATTAACTTTCTTGCAAATCGAACTTAGCGAGAGAATGGGAATATAACCGGTCATGGAACCGGTTAATGTCGGTTGATGACGTTTCACCATCGAACGATTATGCTTTTTACTATCATCCACGCGCGATAGAATCGGACCACTCATTTCAGGCAGCACAATTCGTTTCGCGATTCGTAAGGGACGGTCAAGATGAAGAACTTTGCGGCGAGTATTGGCGGATACCTTGTCTTCCTCCTTGCCGGAACCGTCGTATGGGCACAAGCCGACTCGAATCGCAACGGTGCCGGCGCGTCGGATGGACCAGCCCAGAATTCAAAACCGTCAGACCAGGGAAATACGAAACCTGGTCAATCGACGAAAAAACCTGTGAAAGACGCCAAGCCAAAGACGTCCAAATCGACCTCAAAGAAAGGTGCAGGTAACGTAGGGAGTTCGGATGAAGACGCTGGTGACGCCCCGGGAACACCTGACGGATCGAACAATGCGGACGGGGTTGGGGGGACGAGCGGTAATGCTGCGACACCAAATTGGTCGGCGAAGCATCTCCATCTGGCGCCACACGCGGCTCAAAAATTCACCCGAGACGGAGTGAACCTTGAACCGCACGAAGGGCATTTATTGATTGAAGCGACGTTTCATCTCGAAGCGATACGCGCCGATGCCAAGGCTGTCGAGAATTATGCGAAGCTGCTGAAATCGGTTAATCGAAAAGATCTGACAAGCCGCGCCAAAGCAGGGGCTCGCCTGCTTGAATTGAAGAATATCATCTTGCGTGGTCCGGACGGCAAACGTTACCGAGCACTCTGGAACGTGGGCGACGGAGTCCGGACAACGATTGCCCGTTACGAAATTTCGCCCAACAGTGAATCGTCACAACAAAGTTCGAGTGGAAACGTCAACCCAAACGGTCCCTGGCTCGACGCCGAGCGATCATTCATCACGCGAGTCGTCAAGCCAAACAATCAACAGCCAATCACTGATTATAAAACAACTTTCTCGGGAATTCTGAGGACCGACCAGGCGTTTCCCCTCACGTTTCTTTTCAGCGTTCCAGCCTCGGTGGACCTGAAGACGCTGAAACTGGTCGTTGATTCCGAGGCATTCTCGACCGAAGAATGACCGGTTTGTTATCGTTGGGGCTCATCTCATTACGATGACAGCGGCAGCTTTGATGAGGTCAAGCGACGACAGTCTGCGTCGGTTTCGCGTTCAACCACTTTCGTATCGTTGCGGACTCGGCGTCCGCAGAATCTCATCCCTGTTTCGGATGGGAATGAAAGCGTGGATTCAGATCTTTAATTCAATGATCTCTTTGCTCGACGCCCAGATGATGCAGGCACCGCCCGCGAAGCCAACGAGCACCAGCTTGAAGAGGAGATGCAACCCTGAATATCTCATCACGATCGCTCCAAGCATTTGCGCAGCGAGTTTGATTTCAAAAACGCCAATTTTCCCCAAAAAATTCAAAGCGATATGAGCGATCTCACCCGTGAGACAAGAGATAAGAACGAGAAATATGCTCATCGTGACGGGTGCCTTGCTAAGCAGTCGCGATTTTTGCAACGTCACACCGATGCACATTCCTGAAAAATATCCGACCACGCCGATGACGCAAAGAATGAAAAAGATCGTGTAATGGTCGATTTCGATTCGATTCTGATTGACTCGATAAAACTCGAGAAAAAAATCGAGCCCCATCCAGAGGATCAACCAGACGCTTGCGACTAAAGCACAAACACCCGGTAGCGTAAAAGTTGTAGAAATGCGTCCGCGATTGATTTCTATCTGCAATCGTTGCGCTTTTTGGATCGCTTTTGAAATACAGTTGGCACAGACTCGCGACGGCCGCCCCTCGGTACAGACAATTTGGATCTGCTCAGTTGAACCGCAATTCAAACATCCGGGATTCAATCGCAGATTGGATGACTCAATCGACGTTACGATTTGCTGTAATAAATATGTGATTGCTTCCGTCGTTGCTCCGTTTAAATCATAC
>JBAXBD010000221.1:0-8726 GCA_037142165.1 Schlesneria sp.
ATCTATACGTGTCAGCATGTCGCTCGCGGCATGATGGAACGTCGCTGGGGACGGATCGTCACGATCAGCTCCATTTCTGCGTTTAAGGGAAACGATACGAGTTGCATTTATTCGACGGCGAAAGCCGCCGTTGTCGAATACACTCGATGTCTTGCCGTCGAGCTTCGTCCCTATAATATTACCGCAAACACGCTGGCGCCAGGCGATACGCGAACCGGACGATTCCTTGGCACTCGAAAGGTTGCTGAAGACCGACTGGTCACCGATGGAACGCTCGACCGGATCGGTCTTGTCGACGAAGTGGCTCGCGTCGTTGAAGTTTTCGCGGGACCGCTGGGTGATTTTATCACCGGACAGGCCTTGCGAGTTGACGGCGGTAGTCAGTGCTGGCCGTCATAATTTTGGTGACCGCGTCAGAACAAAACGTGACGCGCGGTTGGAAAACAGGAAGGACTGGCGACTCAACACGAAAAGAGAAAACTACGTGTGGGGTAGGAATTCTGCGCCGACTGTCGCCGATCAGGAAAGAGACAACGCTGTGAAAAAGTGGCAATTTTTATGTTTGTGCAATTTGTTTTTGGTCGGATGTAATTCGGCCGAAACGGAAACGGAACCTCCGGCTCGGATTGCGAAGGCACCACCGATCGGTGAGGACTCCCGTAAAGAATCAAAAGGGACGGTTGGCGAGTCTACCGAACGTTTAATTGGCGGACTCAAGTTTCAGATCCCCGCCGGCTGGGAAGAAAAAACCCTGTCAAACAACATGATCCTGGGTGAATTCACGCTTCCCGGTGAAGCGGGGCCGGGACGATTGACTTTATCCACTGCGGGAGGAGGAACTTCGGCCAATATGGATCGCTGGCGGGGCCAATTCCAGCCTGGCCCCAATGATCCCGAACCAAAGGAATCGCAAATTCGAGGAGCTGGCAAAGAGGTGACTCTGTTGGAGCTTCAAGGCATGTTCAACGATACCTTTGGTGGAGGCGGCCCAAAGCCGAACTGGCAACTGCTGGGGGTCGCGATTCCAATCGATTCCGACCACAACTATTTTGTGAAGCTAACCGGACCGAAGGAAACAGTCTCGGCCAGACGGGATGAATTCATCAAGTTCATTGAGTCGGCGCGATTCGACAATTGAAGATCTTTGAAGAGGGGGTCGGGCGTTCAAATTTCAAAATTGGCCGAGCATGTGACATCAAAAATAGATTGATCAACGCGGCCAATTTTGAAATTTGAACGCCCGACCCCAGAACAATTACGCCCCGGTTCAACTCCAGCTCGGCACGTATTTCCGACTCGCGGTTCAGCATGAACCGCGAGTTAATCGTTCGAAAACAGCGATGTGCAGCAACTTAACGAGTGCCAATCAACCGTGCCCGGACAAGTTCCGGCAGATACTTCACAGGGACCGATGCCTGTTCCATCACGGCAGTGTGATAACGGGCGAGGTCAAAATCGCTGCCGAGTTCTCGCTGGATCTGCTGGCGAAGACGCAGAAAGGCCGAACAGCCGACAAAGTAGGTCGAGAGCTGACATGACGTTTGCTTGGCTCGGATCACCTTGAGCCGGGCCTCCCCTTCCGATTGAAACGCCTCGTCCGTCAGGAACGTCAATGCTTCATCATCCGTCATCGAGGTACAGTGCATCTTGTGATCGAGGATGGCATTGGCCACGCTTCGCAGCCGGAACTTGAGCTGCATCATCCTGAGAGCTGGATCACCGTCTCCGTAACCTTGATCAAGCATCATCAGTTCACAGTAGTTGGCCCAGCCTTCGGCGTACACTCCTGAGCCGAGGACGCGACGGATCAGCGACGGATGACGGTTGGCATATTCAAGCTGACCATAGTGGCCGGGATAAGCCTCGTGAATCGTGAGAATCTTCAGCATTTGCCGGTTGTATTCTCCCAGAAAGCTGGCCACGCGCGACGGTTCCCAATCCTTGGGTGGTGGGCTGATGGCATAGATGCTTGACGTCGATGTATCCAATGGCGGTGCTGCTTCGAGAAACGCCACACTGTTGCCACGTTGAAATTCTGGCATTTCGATGATTTCGCAGCGATCGGGCTCAGGCAGCTCCAAGATGTTTTTTGATTTGATAAACTGCTTTATCGTCGTGACAGTGGCTCGTGCATCATTGGCCAATTCGTCCGGTGTGCTGCGATCACGTCCGATTTCTTGAATAACCTGATGAATTGCCTCACGACGACCAGCCTCATCGTCCGGCGGAAACGGATGCTTCGGAAAATAGCGACCCCACAACTGCCTTGCGATCAGCAGCATGTCACCGCGAACAACCTTCAGCGTCGCTTCCGCATCTGCCAGAACCTCGTCTGCCGTGACTCCTGCATCGAGAACCATTTCAAGCTTGAGAGCGAATCGGTCCTTGCCGATCCGCCAGTCACCTGCGGCTTTGGGAAGGAGTTCTTTCTCCAGAAATTCCTGGTGTTTCTTCAGGGCAACGACGACATCAGCGGCGGCCGCCTTAACCGCGTCGAGTTGCGGAGACGTTCCTACCAGTTCGAATAACTCTTTTTGATAGAACGCAATGGCCCCCTTGTTTTGTTGAATTGCAGTCTGTGTTACGACATTCGAAGGGTTCAACAAGTTCTCACGTGCAGCGGTCAGCAATTGAGGGACCAGCTTCATCCGCGCGAGTGCGTTAGTAATGGCCGTTTCTTTTGGTTGCGTTGACTGAGTCAACAGGACATAGACACAGTCGGTGACCTTTCCCGCATACAGCCTTGGATCACGCTCGAACGATCGTTCGTTTTCTTCCAGCCAAAGGTCCAGCTTCAGCGAATCTCGCAGGATTTCGAAGTCGACCTGGCTGTCTCGTGACAGGCTTTCATAGTTTACTTCAATCGGCAATCGTTCCAGTGTGCTGCGAACGAGATCAGTTCGTTTCTTTCGTGCAGCGGACGACAGATCATCCAGTAACGAATCGAATCGGTGGTCGCCCAGACGCGAAGCAAGAAGCGGGCTGAGCTTAAAATCCGATTCCAGATACGACAGGAAAAACTTGGTCAGTTTAAGGTCAGCTTCGGTTGGCATCCTGGCAGTCTCCTGTTTGAGATCAACGCCCCAGACTTCGGCCAGCAATTCGAACATGTCTGGATCGTGCTGTTTGAGTTCCGCCCGATTGTAGGGGAAAAAGTCATTGCGGCTGAAAAACGCTTCGCTTGTTTCGGCAAAATATTCCATGGGGTTGGCCATCGCATAGGCGCGGTCCATTCGCTTATTTCCTTCGGCATCCTGACGCTCGACTCGTTCGTAGGTGCCTGCGGCTTTCGCATTTTCGTAAGCCTTTCGGATTTGCTGGTTGTCATAGCCGTCCTGCAAAAATCGGTGGTGATAGCCATGTGCCAGTTCATGCAGGACAAAGTTCGGCATGCGTCGTCGTTCCGCTTCGAAGTTCTTGATATTCGTGAACTCAACACTGCGGACCATTTCCGGGTTGCGGTCGTGATCGCGCAACCAGCCCGCTCCCGGATGGTATTCGGCTGTCGGACGTGTCTTCGGGTATTCTGGCGAGAACCATAACGGCACTTTCTTGATTTCCGCGACGGCGGCAGCCGGCACGACACGCTCGATTTCTTCCAGTTGAGACCGCAGCAACTCGACAGCTTTTTCCGTCTCTTTGGGGCTGTCAGCGATCAGCTTTGCACTGATGTTAAGAGTCCATCCGAGAATCTCTTGTTTCTCTTTAAGGACGACTTTGGGTGACGCTTTACCTCGGGATCGAGCCTTTTCAATGATGGAGGTTTTGACATTCTTCAGTCGTTCCGGCCAGACGAATTTTGGCGCCTTCTCCGGATCGTAGCCTTCCATGTGCCCTGTTAACCGAGTTGCGGGCTTGGTGTATTTCAATTCCGTATCGCCGAAGACTTCTCGGCAGATTGCCGCCAGGCCGGGATCGTATTCGATCAGCAGTGCCCGGGTATTCACATGATTGTGGTCGTGGTCGTTGACGCGGTTGTTATCGAACCATGACTGCACTCCTTCCGCGAAATACTCATGGTGATTTGTAGAAGCATATTTGCCATGCCACAGGTCGGCTTTCATGGCTGCATCATAGGTCGCCTTCAGACGTCGATCGAACGTGGGGTCAACATTGACCAGACCGCGAAGATGGATGTTATGAGCGAACTCGTGAATCAGAATGCATTCGGTGGAATAGGGGTCGCCGACGTATCCCAGTACGTTCTCTTCCGCGACCGAACAGTATGGATCTTCTTCGCTTCCACCAAGACCGCGTGCCCTGGCATCCCAAAAATCCTTCGCCGGGACGGAGTCAAAATCGCGTACTTTTTCATCCGCCAACCGAACGAATTCGGGCAGGTCGGTCGTATATTCGTTGTAGGCCATGATGCACATGCGGGCTCCGCTTTTGATCATGGCATCGCGAACATCAGGCCGTTTTGCGAGCATCATATTGACCAGAAAAGCCGCTTCCTTGAGGGCATAGGGATTCACCGTCGCGGATGCCACGATCGGAAAACCGTTGGCACTGATCGACTGCGTGTAGAACGATGGGACGCCATCGGGGTTTGGAGGATCAAATCGAACCCCCTGGAAACTGACCTTGCTGGTGGCCTTAACCGTGGCCTTGCTCTCGCGACCGACAAGTTCAAACTGATGGCCAATCGTCGTCATGATCGTCGTTTGATCGCCAGCTTTGACGCTTCCGTTCGGGATGCGTTCGCTCTCTGACTTCAGCCAGAAAATATCAACGGGCTGGTTAGTGCCGTTGATGATTTGCAGCTTTGGACGGGGGAACGCTGCAGCCTTTTCCTGCGCGTCGGCTGAAATTCCCCCGAGGGTTACGATGCAAACGCTGACGAGCATATTTCTGTAGTGCATAGAACAACTCTTTAAGTATCGATGGGAATCGAAAGTTTGTTTGGCTTGGAAAACTTCCCGCCAGGACGGTCAGAAGACTTCGACAACTCGCGGACCAAGGATATGATGCTTTGGAACGACACCAAGTCCCGGTGCGCGACTCGCTTCCATAAATCCGTTAACCCGCTTTGGTGCTCCGTCTGCCGTACTGACGGTAACATAGCTGTTAAAATCGGTGCTCGTGAAACGATATTCTTCGGGCGTACTGTGCGCGAGATGAGCAATCGCCGCTGTGGTGATGTCGCCTCCCCAACTATCTTCGAGCGTCATCGCGATCCCCATGGAAACGCAAAGATCGCGGACTTGCCTGGTTTTGGTCAGTCCACCAAGTTTGCTGATCTTCAGGTTGACCACGTCCATCGCCAGATCTGCTTTGGCTCGCAGCAACATGTCGAGACTGTCGATATTCTCGTCCAGCACGAAAGGATGGTCGGTATGATGTCGAATGGCCAGGCATTCTTCGTACGTTAAGCAAGGCTGTTCGATATAGACATCAATATTGCGAACACCTCGGACAACTCGGATTGCTTCGTGCTGAGTCCAGCCGGTATTGGCATCTGCAACGAGTCGATCGGTCGGTTGAAGCATCGCCCGGACCGCATGAATACGCTCGATATCGGTATCAGGATCACCACCCACTTTTAATTGAAACCGCGTATATCCCTCGGACCGATATCCTGCCACCTTTTTGGCCATCACATCGGGCGACTCCTGAGAGATCGCTCGGTACAGCCGAACTTTTTCCCCGAAACGCCCCCCCATCAACGTGCAGACAGGCAAACCCGTTGCCTGGCCAAGGAGATCCCAGCAGGCAATATCGATCCCTGATTTAACGTAAGCGTGACCTTTGAGTGCTGCATCCATCCGGTGATTGAGAACCGAAAGCTGGCATGGATCAAATCCCAGCAAATGCGGTCCCAGTTCTTTCAGACCCGCTCGAACTCCGTCGGCATAGGCGGGCAGATAAAAAGGTCCCAACGGACAGACCTCACCATAACCGATCAGGCCGCTGTCGGTCTCAACGCCGACAATCGTACTGTCGAAGACCGAGACGGATTTACCACCCGACCACTTGTACGATCCTTCGACCAGGGGTAATTCCACACGGTGAGCAAATATCCGGGCGATTTTCATGGTCGATATTTTCCTGAGGTAATATATGAAAGGTAAGCTAGTGCTGAGTCAAACTTGGAAATATGCATTTTGTGCCACTGCATCGGAGTCTTCCAAAGTAGCCATCATCGCTCCGCGTGATGAGCATGCGTCGGAACCGCTCTAAGCGTTGCCTTCGCATCGGAACAAATTCTTCATGTGAATTCTTTTTTAAAAACATACGGTTTGCAGTATGACGGGTTCTCGAACAATGCTCATCACGCGGAGCGATGATGGCTACTTTGATCCAAGAGCACTGCTTGACCGAGGACGGTCAAGCAGTGGCACGGTAATTTAGAAGATTAACAACGCACTAGCTATTTTGAACGTGTTTTTCGATAGGCATTTGCTGTCGCTTCGGCTCGAAACTCGATGATTTTCTTCCCCCATTCGATCGTTTTTTCAATGGGTGCCAGTGAAACACCATTGATTCGGAATTTATCGGCGGCGATTCGTTGGCTAGCTCGAACGCTTTCCGGATCAACAGCCATCATGGTAGCGGTGATGGCAAAGTCGTCATGCAGGCCCTCGTCGGTTTCGCGGATACCCTGCTCTTCCAGCCATTTCGAGACCGACTCATGGTCGTAATACTCAGGGATAAAATAAGCCTTCGATTTCTGACCGGTCCACTTCTGATTGAGTTGTTCGGCGACCTCCTTCATTCCTGTTTGGTTACCGCCGCTATCGCCAATCAGAACGATGTTTTTGAATCCGTGTACTTTCAGCGACGAACAAATATCGATCAACAGTCGTTCGAATGTCTCTTCTGTAACGCTGATCGTACCGGGATATCTCATGTGCGACGAAGGAGGATCGATTTTCCCTTCTGGTACAAATGGGACGATTGGCGCCACGAGTCCGTTCAGTTTGCGGGCGATTGCTTCGGTCGTGGCACGCAGGACGACATTGTGCTTGCCGGTTACGAGGTAAGGACCATTTTGCTCAACGCCACCCGTCGCCACGATGACCGTCTCCTTTCCCGCTCGAATGGCATCCCGAACTTCCATCCATGTCAGATCTTCCATGAAAACAGTTTCTCTTGATGCTATCGGGCGAGGCGAATCGAGATCAGGTCGGACGGGGTCTGGAAGCGCGGCAAAAAGTCCGATCAGGATCGAGGCACTCAGGGCGATTCCACGTGACATGATTAATCTCTTTCAGTTTCAGTCCAACGTTGCTCAATCAACGTTGACCTCAATTGCTCGGGATTCTGAGTTTGGGACAAGAACTGATGATGGGGATGAAACCATGGGACAGCAAGTGTTGCCACACTCACAGTGAGGTTGTGAGGTTTTGACGTGTCGGCGGCCAGCCTCCAAAAGAGGCTTTTCCGCACGGGCTGAAGCCCATGCTACGATTTGTGGCCCGCCGTTTTCGACGCGAAGTTTGCCCTTTCTTAGAATTTCCGTAGTTTTCGCGATAACTTTTTCGAGGTGATTCGTATCTGCTGCTAGAGGTATTCATGACCAGTGTTCCACCCACCCGCCCTACTCTGCTCTTCCGCATCCGTGATGCTCGCGATCAGGAGGCATGGGGTCGGTTTATTGATCTGAATGCACCTCTGGTTTACGGGTTTCTCCGTAAGCGGGGATTACAAGACGCCGACTCTGCCGATTTGACGCAAGATGTTTTGAGGCAAGTGGCTGCGGCAGCGAAGAGTTTGGAATACGACGCAAAACGAGGTTCGTTTCGTGGATGGCTTTTTACGATCGTGCAAAACCGGTTGACTGACCACTGGCGGAAAGAAGGGATTCAGGAGCACGGCGGCGGCGATACTGATGCCCAGCAGCAACTGAATGAGATTCCTCAGCCAGGGGGATTGGATGCGAGTGCCGAGTGGGACGCCGATTATGAGCGACAACTTTTTCATTATGCGGCGAATATTGTGAAGCAGGATTTTACGCCGACCACCTGGCAGGCGTTCTGGATGACGGCGGTCGACGGGGTCGGGGGCCGTGAAGTGGCCGAAAAACTTGAGATGACAGTCGCTGCGGTCTATCTGGCCAAAGGGCGAGTGATGGCTCGACTGAAGGACCAGGTGAAGTTGCTGGTCGGTGAAGAATGAAAGAACAATCATGACAGACTTTTCAACATGCTGCCCGACGACGGAACAGCTAAGGTCATTGATCGACGGAACGTTACCCGAAAGCGATCAGGCAATCGCTCAAAGTCACGTCGACGGTTGTACGGCATGTCAGAAGATACTCGAGTCTCTCGTGGCAGGGAGTGCGTCGTGGGATTCTGCCCTGGGTCACCTTCGCAACGAACCTGTTCGCATTCATGAAACGGTTTTGTCGGAAGCGATCGAGCAGATGAAAGCGGACGAGTTCATCGACTCGACTGATGCCGCACAGACGAACGGTAATGCTCTTTCGTTCCTCACACCCTCGGACCAGCCCGGTTCGATCGGCCGATTGGGGATATACGAAGTCACCGAAGTGATCGGTCAGGGAGGGATGGGGATCGTCGTAAAGGCCTTCGACCCGGCGTTGCACCGCGTTGTCGCCGTGAAGGTGTTGGCACCGTATCTGTCTCATAACCCGCAAGCGAGAAAGCGATTTGTCCGCGAGGCACAGGCGATTGCGGCGGTCAGTCACGATCATGTGATCACGATTCATGCGATTGACGAATCTCCTGAGCAGCCCAAGATTGTCATGCAGTATATTGCAGGTC
>JBAXBD010000222.1:0-8718 GCA_037142165.1 Schlesneria sp.
GGCAGAATCCGAGACTCAACCGCGCGGCAGGCAATCGACCAAACGTGCTCTCATAATTGTGGCAGGCCAGACCCAATTGCTTAAGGTTGTTCCGGCATTGCGTCCGTCGGGCAGCTTCCCGCGCCTGTTGCACTGCGGGCAGTAACAGGGCGACGAGAACGCCAATAATCGCAATTACGACCAGTAGTTCAATCAAAGTGAACCCGAATCTCGGTTTGCCTGAATTTGAACGAGTACGGTAAATCGACATCGACAGCGCTCCTCATGAGAACATCCAAGGGGACGAACGAATTCCAGCAAAAACAGCCTCTCGATGATGAAAAAACGCAACGCACGTGCGAAGCCGGACCGCACACGACACCATTTGCGCAGAACATTACGTAAAACACGGACGCAATCTGCGTGCCGAAGAAATGCCGAGCGTTCGCAGAATCCTCACGGAGAAGTTATCAAAACCGGCTGTTTTCTACCGTTTTGAAAAATGGTACGGTGGAATTGAAGTCCTAAATGGTCCCCTGAACAGCACAGTTGTTAGGCAAAGCGCGCCCTTTGGTGCTGCAATGACAGACAGAAAAGCGCGTGTGCTAAGCTCGTGTCGCGACTTGCATACAGCAGTTCATGAGAAGACAGTTTCTGTCAGCATCTGGATTTCGTTTTTCTGAAGTCGACGATGCGAAAGGACACATAAAACGAAGCAGGACTCATTAATGTAGATTCCTGATCGACAATTGATAATGAGTCGTGACGCGATTGCGTTTCCTGGCCGGAGTTCTCTCGCAAATCGCCAGGTCGATGAAACATTTGCTCAATCCTGTAACATAAGTTGTTCTTGCGGCATCGAATGCGGTCCGAGCATTAATGAACTAGGACGGAACGTCTCGGAAGCGATTTCAAGTAAAGGAGTTCCTCTTGTTTCGAACGGCATCTCCAACGGAAACAACTGCGCTTGTGGCCCTTGCAGAATCGACGGGAATCTTCGCTCCCGGTGAAGCAGAAGCTTTACTGGGAGGAGTTCTGGAAGAACTTCATGTGGGTCGCCTGGGAATTGGCCACCAGGCGCACGTTTGGGCGAGTACTGATACAAGCCCCGCGAAGGGGTGGGTCTATTTCGCACCGACGGAACATGCCGACGGAGTATGGAATCTTTGGTGGATTGGTGTCGCAGCAGATAGCCAGCATCAGGGAATCGGTGACGGACTGCTTAAGTTCGTCGAGGAAAAAGTTCAGTCTGCAGGCGGCCGACTGCTGCTGATTGAAACCAGTTCACTAGCTGCATTCGACTCAGTCCGCCAGTTCTATATCAAACGTGGATACATGGAATGTGGTCGAGTACCAGATTTTTATGCTGTTGGAGAGGCAAAAGTGATCTATTGCAAATCCATTCGATAATGACGGCAGTCAATAATTAGCCCAGGCGATATCTCGAATTGCAGATAACCGCTGTCACTCAAAAACCTGACCAGTTCGTCTCTAGCGATCTCCAGAGTCGAAGCCTCCGGAGATTGCTGCCGAATCGTATTCTTATGTTTGACATATTTGTTCTTGAGCTTCTTCAATCCGGTGACAATGCCTGATGGCTCGGCGCGTTTTCGATAGTTGTCGTCGATAAACGACCATCGAATCGTTCCGCTCTGATCGATGATGTAAGCTGCATTGAGCGGGAGTTCGCCAGAGTTATCCGCAGGTC
This sequence comes from Schlesneria sp., assembly GCA_037142165.1. GTDB lineage: Bacteria > Planctomycetota > Planctomycetia > Planctomycetales > Planctomycetaceae > Schlesneria. The sequence continues at coordinate 1,688 of JBAXBD010000222.1, forward strand.
GACAACCTTATTCACCGAAGTGGTTGTTTGAGATGCTGGGGGTTTTGAGTTTCGGGCCGGACTGTCTCGTCCCATGTCACGATATCGATCAGCATGGACGTCAGCATTAACGATAGTGCGACCCAGAATTTCCAGTCATGATGGGCTCGTTTCCATTAGCGCTGGTTCTCTCTGTATTGCTCGTGTTGAATGGGATGGTGCCTGGTGTGGGTCATTGAGTTCCTTCCAAAAATGGGTTGGGGGCGGTTGTCGGATGAGTTGGCGCGGTAGTCCATTTCCAGCTCTGGATCTCTCTGGCATGTCATCGCCTTATTTATCGATCTATTGCTTGTGTTGGCCCCCCTGGGCAACCCACCACTTGTAATCTCGTCCAACCCTTGGAAACCCGTAATACGCTTCGGCAAGCTTCCATGTGCCGAATTCTTTTTTCCGATCGTTTTGGAAACAGAACGTTTCGTTAAACGAAAAAGCCGACGTGGCAATCCCCGCAAGCGAATCGAGCATGTCGGCATTTTTACGGACGGGCATCCCGACTCAACCAGGCAGTTCTTCATTGAATCTTCCGAGTGAGGAAGAGCCCAATCGCCTTACATCAAGCAATGGCAATCCTATCCGATGTAATCCAGTCAATCCGTTCAACGATTCATGTAATGAGATCGTGTGTTTCAGTTCGGCAATTCAACAGTGACACGTATCGGCGTTGATTTGTATGATTTCGGTGTCGTAATCGAATCATCGGAATTGGAACGTGGCTGATCGATAAGTGGCGTTCGTTCGATCCGATGACGAACGGCGTCACGGTCATCTCATGCATCGATCTCAACGCGAGGGCATTCGATATGAAACAATCATGTTTTGCTCATCCACGGATGTCACGACGTATTGCGGTGCAGGCAGGGTCGATTGGCCTGCTTGGGCTCGGCATGAATCACGTTGCCGGCCTCCATTCTTTAGCCGCTGAAAATAAAATCGCGACACCGAAGCGCCGGGTGAAAGGAGTGATTTATATCTTTCTTTCCGGGGGACTCGGTCAGCACGACAGTTTCGATCCAAAGCCCGACGCACCGGAAAATATTCGTGGCGAGTTCGCTCCGATTGAAACGAAAACACCCGGTGTTTCCGTTTGCGAGCACCTGCCAATGCTGGCTGCAAGAAGTGACAAATGGGCGCTTGTCCGGTCATTGACGCATCCTTACAACGAACATTCGGCGGGCCATCATGTGATGCTGACAGGCCGAACGCCATTACCAATCGGGTTCGATGGAAATCGCCCCAAGCCGACAGACTTCCCGTCGATCGCATCTGTCGTAACACGATTGATACCGCCGAGAAACAATCTTCCTCCCGCCGCGGTTTTGCCTGAAAAGCTGATTCACGTCACTGGCCGAACGATCCCCGGCCAATTCGCGGGCGAAATGGGTCCCAAATTTGAGCCGTGGTTTATCGAAGCCAGTCAGTACCGAGATACCAAGTATATTCATGGTGCCTTTCCGGAATACGGATTCCAGCGCCAGAAGGGTCGCATGAATCCTCCTGATTACCGTTTTGAAGCACCGAAAATTGAACTTGCAGCGCACATGCTGCGCGACCAGTTTCAATGTCGCCTCCAGCTTCTGGAAACAATCCAGCGACAGCGACGATCTCTTGATCAGGCGGCAGATGTGATTGAGTTTGATCGTCACCGCCAAACGGCGGTCTCGATGTTGCTTGAAGGACGCGTGCATCGCGCCCTTGATGTCCATGCGACTGACGCGAAGGATCAGGATCGATATGGTCGCAATTCATTTGGCTGGTCCCTGCTGATGGCTCGTCAGTTGGTCGAGGCCGGTGTCAGTCTGGTTCAGGTCAATCTGGGAAATGACGAAGCCTGGGACACACACGAAGCGGCTTTTGGAAATTTGAAGAACTTTCTTTTTCCGCCGACAGACCGAGCTGTTTCGGCGCTGATCGATGATCTGTCTGAACGAGGAATGCTGGATGATGTCCTGATCGTCATGGCAGGGGAATTCGGGCGTACTCCGAAAATCTTTACGTTCCCTGGTGCCGAGACAAAAACTCCCGGACGCGACCACTGGGGAGCCGTTCAATCCGTCTTCTTTGCCGGCGGCGGGACCCGAGGAGGTACGGTGATCGGCTCGTCAGATAGTCTGGGTGGGTATCCGAAATCGGATGCTCAAACACCAGAGAATATGGCGGCAACGATCTATGAAGCACTCGGCTTACCCGCAACGATTTCTTGGAAGGATATGCTTGAGCGTCCGCATCAAGTCTATCACGGTGATCCAATCAAAGGTCTGACGTGATTTTTCACGTCGATGGGCGCACCGGCCACGCAACAGACGGGAATTCTAAATGTCCTCGCTTTTGGTATCCGTAGGTTCGGAGAGAAATCGACGTTCACGCAATTTCAATTTCGATACTGCTGTGCGGTAATTTTGAACTTATACGTATTCATTGTGGTTTGAGGAATTTGGTTGCTCCAAACGATCACGAATTTGCCACAGCCATTCATCGCCACGGAAGGAGATACGGGGAATGACTTGCTGTCCCCTTGAGCAACGGTCATTTGACCTCCGTCCGATTGACCGGACGACTTGTAAGCGTGGGCATAAACAAAACTGTTGCTAAAGTTTTCGACAAACCAGCTCACAACGAAATCGCCGACCGTATTCATTGCGACCGAAGTCGGAAATCCAACCCTGAAAGAGTTGGAATCAACTCGAAAGACCGTGATCGCACTGCCGCTGGCGTGACCCAGCGAATCGTATCGCTGCGCGTGAATCGAGTCACCAACATTCGGATCGTACTGGTCCCATGCCACCACAAACGCTCCGATGGAATCGATTGCCAATACGGGACTATGGAAAGTGTTATTGCTGCCAGTGACGACGGTGATTAAATTCGACGTCGGCTTGCCCGCCAAATTGTAGCGCCGCGCCATGACCGAGTCGCTTACCGTATCGAGATTGTGCCACGCAACTACAAAATCGCCCTTTGAATCCATTGTGGCTGTCGATGTATCCGCAAACGTCGAGGTACCGTTTCCGCTGGCGACAGTGATCTGGTTCCCCTTCAAAGATCCGGACCAATTGTAGACCTGCGCATAAATGAAGTCGCCGACATTATGCGGACTTTCCCGTATGACCACAAAATCACCGTTCGAATCAATTCCTACGTTATTCGAATTAATATATAAGTTATCCGGGTAGGCGCTGTTGCCGATCGCCAATTCAGTCCCTTGAGCTTTTCCAAGAAAGTTGAAGCGTTGAGCGTGAATCGAATATGTCGGATTGTTGGTCGTGAAATTCTGAATGTTAAACCATGTCACGACGAATTCGCCTTGAATGTTGATCGCGACATTCGGAGCGATCAATTCGACAGACGGCGATGTGGATTTGCTGATCGTGAATTGACTCCCCATCGGGGTCCCAGACGCACAATAGCGCTGCCCATCAATCTCGCTGGAATGATCGGCGAAGTCTGTAGACCAAACCACGACGTAATTGCCCGCGGCGTTCGACGCAACTGAAGGAGGATACACGAAAGAGCCTGGTACGCTCGAATTGACAGTCACTGTCGGCCCCACGGGGACGGGCGTCGCCGATAAGTATTTTCGCGGTTCCAGGCATTCAACGATCGCAGAAGTAAACAATTGCGGAGCTCTGCGACGGCGACCTGTCGATCGCAAAGTCGAACCTGTCAAGTTGCCACAAAGTCTTGTCAGCAAGTTTCGTAATTGCATAATCGACAACCCAGCGAATTTTGGTAAAACAGCAAAAATGCGGCGACGGCGTTGAGTCGTGGGCACTCTAATGGACTGATGACTACAAAGCAAGCTTTTTCAATACGTAGTCTGCCAGTTGGTACTTCTCACGACATCCCTCTAAATCCGAAGTTCGGTGGGACTTCGTAAGGCCTTCAACGGAGTATCCGGGAAGTGATCTGTGGATCGTATCGATCGAGGATGTCATTAAGCACGGAAAATGGATTCAATTGGAGCAATGGTCTCTTCCGGCGGGTGAGTATGAAGCGCAATTGTTTTTTCTAGCCTCAACTTCAACTGTGACATCATCCCCCAATTAACGGCCTCTAGGTGAGCCGGGCGGCATAGCTTGGCACGACAAAATCAACGTAAGGCACTACTGCCAAAAGGCTTAAACAGAACATTGATCAAAACTCAGGGTGCCACGGTTTTGGAGTCTTCGATAAGGACGTGTCTTCGTTGTTTGAAAATGTGTTCGAAGAGCACGGCTTAGCCGAAGACGGTAAAAGCGTGACACCCGTTTCGCGTTGATACCACTTCTTTAGTTTAACCCGCAGCCTGCGGCGAAGGGGGATCGGCGTCCAGTCGATCTCTTCGAACGTCGCTGTGCATGGGTACTGATCACCGGTAGACGACGGAAAACACGGCCGCAATCGCCAAACGAGCGATGACACCTCGGGTTTGTCTGTAGTGCCGCCTGGCCCGCTTCTCTTCGAGGCGCGGTTAAACGATGTTGCCGGCCTCTTGATTTACCATGATCCGCCTCAAAAACGAAGGTTTTTTGCGTCGGCGAGGTAATACCAGGATATCCAACAAGAATGCTTTAAAAGTGTTAAGAATTGCTTGGGGTCTGGCAACGCGGTAGAGTATTGTCGTCTATCAAATCACGGTGAGACCCAGCGGGAAACGGGATCAGAGGAGCCGCTCGTGAGTACAAATGCATCACAGCCCGAAGTTTTCGACATGGAGATCGAGACCACTCGGGTTCCGCGCACCTTGCTGATTGCATGTCTCGTCAGTTTTGGCGTGCACGCGCTGGGCCTGGGCATACTAGGCGTCATCAAGATTGCTCAGAACATCAATTCCGTGGCGTCCGTTTCGACGGTCGTAGACCACGAAGGTGATGATTCATTCCAGCCTCGATTCGACTCGACTGTGTCAGACCAGATTGGTACTGAAGGGGATATCACAACCTTTTCCGCCTCGCAAGAAGCCTCATCCGCGCTCTCAAAAGACACACAGACGGAAATTGAAAAGAGTGTCAATTCGAGTGTGGTGGTGAGTGTTTCAGCTCCAACGACGGACGAACTACCGCGCCCATCCAAGACGGACGTGCTCGCTTCAGTCGCCACTTCGGGAACCACGGAACACGCAGGAGGGGTCAACGGGGCGATCGATCGTCTTTCGTGGGAAATCGCGAACTCTCTTAGGGAAAAGAAAACGCTGGTGGTCTGGCTGTTCGATGTGTCGCCATCATTATCGGGACGTCGAGCTCAAATCGCAGACCGTGTGGAGAACGTTTACAACCAATTGACACAATTGAACGTCGGTGCGGACAAAGCATTGAGAAGTGCGGTCGCCGTGTTCGGTGAGAAATGCACAATTGTGACTGACAAGCCTTTGGATGACGCGGCTGACCTTGTGAAGACGGTTCGCAAGATCAAATCGGAATCGTCCGGCACGGAAAACACGTTTGCAGCAGTCAATCTCGCCGCCAACAAATTTAAGTCTCAAAGTGATCGCGATCATCGCGTGATGATGATCGTTGTTACAGACGAAGCGGGCAGCGATCCTGTGAATCTTGAGCAGGCGATTGTGACTTGCCGGAAATACCAGATTCGATGTTATTGCGTCGGAGACTCTGCCCCATTCGGACGTGAAACGGTCGAGTCTCAGTTTGAAATGGAGAATGGCGAAACGGTGATTGGCGTCATGCAAAAAGGACCCGAGTCATTCTATCCGGAACTGGTTCGCCTGGGCTTTTGGGGGACTCACAGTTACGACCTTGACGATATGTCTTCGGGGTTTGGTCCGTATGCACTGACACGGCTTTGTTCGGAAACAAACGGACTTTACTTTATCGCGGATAACGGACGGGGTCAGCACCAGTTCGACGCGGCAGTGATGCGGAATTATTCTCCCGACTATCGTCCGATTCCGACGCTGGAGAATGATTTACGGCACAACAAAGCCAAATCTGCGCTGGTCCAGGCTTGCGCGGCATTGGTGAGCGAAACCCAACGCCGCAAGGTTCTTAGCATTTCCATGCCTCGGCTCGATTTCAAAGCCGACAACGACACTGTTTTACGTCAGGAATTGACCGAGGCTCAAAAACCAATAGCTGATCTCGACCTGAGTCTGGATAGTCTGCTGAGACTTCTCGAACAGGGCGAGAAGGATCGCGTCAAAATCAAAGAGGCCCGCTGGAAGGCCAGTTACGATCTGGCCATGGGGCGAACGCTCGCACTTCGTGTCCGTGCCTTTGGCTACAATACGATGCTCGCGGAAATGAAGGCAAATCCCAAGAAGTTTGAAACGGCGGGCAATAACCAGTGGCGACTCGTTCCGGCCAATGAAATTACTTCAGGTGCAACAACCAAGAAGATGGCGAGCAAGGCGAAAGAGTATCTGAGCCACGTGATCGACGATCATCCCAGAACACCGTGGGAATTGCTGGCGAAACGCGAATTAGGTGTCCCGTTGGGTTGGGAATGGAAAGAGTCGCACTATGACGCCAACCCGCCGATGGCTGCTGGAAATCAAAAAGCGCAGGGACCCAAGATCATCGAAACAATCGATCCTGTGACGAAGAAAAAAGTGAAGAAACAGGTCAGTAATGATCCTCCACAGCGTCGCGATATTTAGTTGGTTTTGCCGTATTCCTGCCGGTAATGAGTCTTTGTCTGAGTCTGATAAAAGGCACTTCGATCGACGAACACATCGAGGTTCGGTGCCGAGATTTGAAATATGGTGACTGAGATTTAGCAGAATCAGAATCACCATCGCGAGATGGAATATGACCGAATTGGTTCCCGAAACGACTGGTCCCCTTCCAACACGGGCTTCAAACCGTTCGATGGTATCCGGCCTGCTCGTTTCGTTTGTGGTCCATATTTTGTTGCTGGCGGGACTGTCACTGATGGTCTTTAAAGCGCCGCTTGCTCAACTGCAGATGATTGTCGATTCCGTCTTAACCGACGAACGGGCACAAGAAGAATTTCATGACGAGGTTGAACAATCGACCATCGCTGTCGACACCGTCAACTAC
>JBAXBD010000223.1:0-8718 GCA_037142165.1 Schlesneria sp.
GATCTGGTTGTGCCCGTGGACGTCTACGTCCCCGGTTGCCCACCGCGGCCTGAAGCGCTGCTCGAAGGATTGATGCGAATTCAAGATAAGATTAAGGCGAAGAAGATCACTCGAAGTCAAGAAATTCTTCCCATCCCGCACCATACGGGCCGGGTCTCGTTGCCGATTATTCAAAACCTGACTGAAGTTGTTTGAACGTTTTCCTGAAGTGTCGTCTGTCTTGCGAGAATGGAATGGGCAGCGAAATCCCTTGCCAGACGCAAGCGAAAAGAGTTTGAAAAATGTCCAGCCTGTTGAAAATTACCGACCTCCACGTTTCTGTCGATGAAAAGCCCATTTTAAAAGGGGTTAGTCTCGAAATCCGCCAAGGTGAAATTCACGCTTTGATGGGACCGAATGGTTCGGGCAAGAGTACTCTTGCCTACACCCTCGTTGGACATCCCAAGTACGAAGTGACGAGCGGCTCGATCGAAATCGATGGAGTTCCTCTCAACGATCTTGATCCTTGCGAGCGAGCACGACTTGGGATGTTTCTGGCGTTTCAATACCCGGTCACGATTCCGGGTGTGAAGGTCGCTGACTTTCTCAGGCACGCTGTCACAAACATCCGAAACCCTGCCCGCAAAGAAGGCGAAAGCCTTATTCCCATGCGAGATTTCCGCAAGGAATTGAAAGATCGCATGGAAGAACTGGGGATGGATGTCGAATTCGCTCGACGTTACTTGAATGAAGGGTTTTCCGGCGGCGAGAAAAAGCGGATGGAGATTCTACAACTGGCGATGCTACAGCCAAAGTTTGCGATTCTCGACGAGACTGACAGCGGCCTGGACAGCGATGCCGTGCGGGTCGTCAGCGAAGGTCTCCGAAAGCTGGCCGGGCCTCAGATGGGCGTTCTGATCATCACGCATCATGAGCGGTTGCTGGAATACAATGTTCCGCAATTCACTCATGTGATTCTGGCAGGAAGGATCGTCGAGACCGGCGATGCCTCGCTGGCTCATGAACTTCACAATCACGGTTACGCTGCTGTTCGTCAGCGACACCCTGCCGAAGCCGCGGAAGAACAGGAACATCAGAAGGTTGCGCCGAAGGCTGCGGCTGTCGCACATTGAGGATCTTTCGCGACAACTGTCGCAGACGGAAATAGAACCACGGCTGTCGAAGACAGAAATAGAACCACGGCTGTCAAAGACAGAAATAGAACCAAAGAACAGACAATCATTTCGCGGTAGGGAAAACCACCAATTATGACGACTGATGTACCAGTTCTTGATGACGAAATTGGCGTAGGCGATTATCAGTACGGGTTTCACGATCCAACGGATAAATACGTCTTCAAAAGCCGTCGCGGACTTGACCGCGACATCGTCCATCAGATCTCGGAAATGAAGAACGAACCGATGTGGATGCGCGAGTTCCGACTCGAAGCACTCGATCTGTTCTACAGTAAACCCATGCCCAATTGGGGCGGGGATATGTCTGAACTCGACTTTCAGAACATGTTCTATTTCGTGAAGGCGTCACAGGGACAGGAAAAATCCTGGGATGACGTCCCTGACGACATCCGCAAGACCTACGATCGACTTGGTATTCCCGAAGCAGAAAAGAAATACCTGGCGGGTGTGAAGGCTCAGTACGAATCTGAAGTCGTCTACGGCAGTCTTCAGGAAGACTTGGCAAAACAAGGGGTGATCTTTACCGACACCGATTCGGCTGTTCGAGATTATCCCGATCTGGTTCGTGAATACTTTGGTACCGTGATTCCGTCGGCGGACAACAAATTCGCGGCATTGAATTCCGCAGTCTGGTCAGGTGGTTCGTTCATCTATGTCCCGAAAGGGGTGAAGATCGAATTCCCGCTACAGGCGTACTTCCGGATCAACACCCAGAACATGGGCCAGTTTGAGCGGACACTGATCATCGTCGACGAAGGTGCTTCGGTTCATTATGTCGAAGGCTGTACGGCTCCGACGTATAGCAGTGACAGCCTTCATTCGGCCGTCGTCGAGATCCTCGTCAAACGAGGTGGTCGATGTCGATACACGACGATTCAGAACTGGTCGAATAACGTTTACAACCTCGTCACAAAGCGAGCCAAAGCCTACGGCGATTCGCTGATGGAATGGGTTGACGGAAATCTCGGCTCGAAGCTGACGATGAAGTACCCGGCGATTTACCTGATGGAACCAGGTGCTCGAGGTGAAACACTCTCGATTGCGTTTGCCGGTAAAGGACAGCATCAGGATGCGGGGGCCAAGATGGTCCACTGTGCTCCGTATACATCCAGCCGTGTAATCTCCAAGAGTATTTCGAAGGATGGTGGTCGAGCTGGCTATCGTGGGCTGGTCAAAGCGACTCACGACGCTCATCACTGTAAAAGTAACGTCGTCTGCGATGCATTGATTCTTGATTCACACAGTCGAAGTGACACGTATCCTTACATCGAAGTCAATCACGACAACCTGACGATCGAGCACGAGGCCTCAGTTTCGAAGATTGCTGAAGAACAGTTGCTCTATCTGATGAGTCGCGGCATGAGCGAAACCGAAGCGTCAGCGATGATCGTCACAGGTTTTATCGAGCCACTCGTCAAAGAATTGCCGATGGAGTATGCCGTCGAAATGAATCGCTTGATCGAACTGCAGATGGAAGGGAGTGTCGGGTAAATTTCCGAAGCTATGTTGACTGTGACTCCCTCCCGTACCACTGCTTTTGATGCCGATGCCTTTGAGCATTTTATTGCCTCTCGCCGGGAGCCCGAATGGGTGACCGACCTGCGTCGCAACGCATTTGAGATTTATCGCGAACTGCTTGTATCAGAGCTCGATCCAGAAGAATGGAAACGGGTCGATATTCGTGCGTTTCGGGCCGAGAAATTCTCGATTCCGGCAGCGACGAAACCGGCGGCTGCGTTTGACACGTTGCTCGCGGATCGAGCTGAATTTGCCGGCTTTATCACCCATATTGACACGGTTAGCTCTCCAGCAAAACTTGATGAAGAGTTAGCCAAAAAAGGGGTTCTGTTCGGCAGCCTGAGCGAGCTTGTTAAAAGTCACGGCGACGTTTTGAAGCCGCACCTGATGACCCGTGCAGTCAAGCCGGATGCTGATCGGTTTGCCGCCTGGCATGCTGCGTTCTGGACCGGCGGAACGGTTTTGTATGTACCGCGAAATGTCCAGATTGAAAAGCCGTTGTACAGCTTGATTGGTCTGGCGACAGACGGTGCTGCCGATTTCAGTCACACGCTGATCATACTGGAAGAAGGCGCCTCGGCCACGTTACTCGAAGAAACAGCGTCGGCGTCTTCTACGGCTACTGGTTTGCATGTGGGCGCTGTTGAACTTTTGCTCGCGGCGCGATCAAACCTGTGTTATGTGCAGATTCAGAACTGGAACGACAAAGTCTGGCACTTTGCTCATCAAGCCGGACGAGTCGAATCCAGTGCCTCGCTGCAATGGACCGCTGGTGCGATTGGTTCCAAACTGGCTCACATTCACCAGGAGGTGTTCCTCGACGGTAAGGGAGCGGCAGCGGAAGTGAATGGGGTGACATTTGCCAGCGAGAAGCAAATGATCTCGTACTACACTCAGCAAACGCACAATGCTCCGAACACCCGCAGCGACTTGTTGTATAAGGACGTCGTTCGGGATCATGCCCGGTGCGTCTGGCGCGGCATGATCAAGGTTGCAAAGGATGCGCAGAAGACCGACGGTTATCAAAGGAACGATAGCCTGCTACTGAGCGAAACCTGCCGCGTCGATGCGATACCTGGGCTAGAGATTGAAGCCGACGATGTGCGATGTACCCACGGTGCAACGTGCGGCCAGGTTGATGAAGAACAGTTGTTTTACTGTATGTGCCGCGGTCTCAGACGCATGGAAGCCATGCATCTGATCGTGGAAGGCTTCTTCCAGAGAGTCTATGACCGCATTCCTGTCGAAATCGTTCGAGAGACGCTGGGTCAGGCCGTGGAAAAGAAGCTGGGAATCTCCTGAGCTGACGGAAAGTATTGTCTTGCATGCCAGAATTTGAACGTGTTGCAGCCATCAGTGAAATTCCGTCCGGCGGTCGATTGTCGATCCTTGTCGACGATATCCCCTCGTTATTAATTCGTGTGGGTGACGAGTTTTTTGCGGTTGAAGATGTTTGTTCGCACGACGGTCAGCCGCTAACGAATGGTCCCGTCGACAGTTGCTCGATTACTTGCCCTCGTCATGGTGCAAAGTTCGATCTGCGCACTGGCCAGCCGCTGTGTATGCCTGCGATCGAACCGATTTCGACTTATGAAGTTCAAGTTCGTGACGGCGAAATTTTTGTGAGACCCCGACAATGACCTCTGAAACTCTTTCCATTCCTATTGCACCCGCGACGGGATGCTGTTCCGAATCCGAAGCGAAAGCTGATGGTCTTCCGATCTTGAGTGTCGGTCAATTAAACAATGCGGAAGCCTGTTGTAATTCGGCTTCAACAGAATCGCCCGCTGTGATGGCCTCGCAGCAGGAATGCTGTTCGAGCGGGCAAGCTCTCGCAACTGATCCGGTTGTGTCAGACGAGAATAATGCCCCAGACGACGCCACTCTCATTGACGCGTTGCGAACGGTCATTGATCCAGAACTGATGATCAATATCGTTGATTTGGGACTGGTTTACTCAATCAACCAGACTGATCGAAAAGTTCTGGTTGAAATGACATTAACGAGCCCCGCTTGTCCTGCTGGACCCCAGATCATTTCACAAGCAAAAATGGCATTGGAAAAGATTTCAGGGATTGATACCGCCGAAATCAAACTGACAATGTCACCACCATGGACGCCGGATCGTATGACGGACGATGCGCGTGACCAGTTGGGAATATTTTAACCGGATCATTAACGATCAATGGAAAATGGCCCGCGTGAACATTCACGCGGGCCATTATTTTTATTCACGAACTTCCCAGCGCGGGCTTCGCGCGCATCCCAATCACGAGAAGAATCTGGACGACAGAACAGACGAAACACACCAGTCATGGCGAGCCAGGGTGCGTCAGCCCCCGGACTCTTCTCTTCTTCAAATTCTTCGCGCCGCGCGAAGAATTTGAAAGTTAGTAGTACGAAGCGATCAGTCAGAGAAACTCGAGACGATCCTCTTTCAATGATCCTGGTTTACTTTCAATGAAGGCGACGTTTCGGGCTTCGATGCGGGATCAATTCTTGGCCGAGTAACGGCTTCGGCGTAAAGATTATCCGATCTTGCGGTTCGCTGGCTGATGCTTGCCATTGAATCATCGTCATCAAAAGCATTGCGTGACCGCAGGTTGAGAATTCCTACTGCGAGATAGAATAGTCCCACTCCGGCCATCCCTCCGACCGCCATCCAACCAGTCAACCAGTGGTTGACGACGGTCCCAATCCCAGCAGCGGCAAACGCACAAGCCGAAATCGCGAACGACATCTGACTTGCCGGGCTCATCGAATATTCAGAGTGAGATTTAGCCAGCTTCGGCATTTGATTTGACTCGCAGTCGAAAATTCTTCAAAAACCATTCAGTCGCATTAGTATCGATAGGATCTGGTATTGTGATACTGGCCGGGTACATATGACGGTCATATGCACCCGGCCAGAAATCAACTCGTCGAGGGTCGACTACGACGCCACTACGGCAGCGGCGGAAGCAGCAACAGGTGCATACTTCGTTAAAATCGTTGCAATCATCATGTAAACCGGGATACCGATGGTCACGTTGTAGCTGAAGGTGACTCCCAGCGAAGCTGCCAAGGGAAGAGTTGGACTCGCTTCAGGAATGGCAAGTCGCTGCACTGCGGGAAGAGCGATATACGAGGCGGCTCCGCACAACACAGCAAACAGGACATAGGTACCGATCTCGAACGGTTGACCCAGCAGAGTGCTGTAGGCATGGGCAATCAATATTCCACTGATTGCGAAAACATTGGGAGCGGCTAACGCAAACGCGACGAACTGCCATCCGGCGTTCCCGAGATCCTTCAGCTTCTTCGAAGCGGTCATACCCATTTCGAGCAGGAAGATACAGAGTAAACCGTGGAACAGATGGACGAACAAAGCGTCGTCTGTCTGAGTCACTTTTTCACCCTGCAACCGCGAAATGAAACCGATGGTGATTCCGGCAAACAAAAGGAAGATACCTGGGTTCAAAAAGACTTCGTGCAGCAATGTGGGGCTGAGGAATGATCCACCCTTCTTCTTTTCGGGGTCACCCGATTTGTGAAGGTTGACTTCCTGAAGAGCAAGCATCGCTTCCACCTCGTCGTCGGTCTTGTATTTATCTCCAGATCCACCAATTCCATTCGAACCCAAACCATGAGATTTCAATGAACCTCGACCAGAAGAACCGCCTGACGAGCGGGTGACAGTCGTGCTTGAATGGATTCGAGCCGATCGAACTTTGCCGTTACCAGCACCGGCGGTGACCAATTCCTCTTCGACAATTTCCTCCGAAAGTTCTTCCTCTTCCAGTTTTTCGTGCTCTTCATCCGCTCCAACGTGCCGCGGCGAGGCGATCATCGCTTCGCGAAAGCGATTGTAGCCCGTTTCGCCAGGCATGTTTCCTGCGGCATCCATCCCTTTCTCCCGCATCTTGGCGACAAGGTAAAGAGCTACCAGGCAACCTGGAATTTCCATGACCGCCAGCAAAACGGGCATGTATGGCGCGAATGCAATATGACCAGCCGTGAGAACGCCCATCGCAGTCACGAAAGTTCCCGCCGAGTCGGAGCCGTAATAACCAGCAACCGTCGCTGCGTCGACCTGACGAAGTTTCGTCGTCCACCGTAGAATCGTGTAAGCGGCGATCCCAATCACAAAGTTCGTGCAGAATCCAATCAACATGAAACCTGCAGCCTGACCATAAAGGTGGGGCTCAAGCCCAGCCAATTCTTCTCCACCCTTCCAGCCAATCGCCAGAAGCAAATAAATTGTCAGACCCTGGTAAACCGCCTTGGGGAATTCGAGTTTCACATGCAGCATGGGCATCAGAAACCCTGCATAGAAAAACAGCAGCAGCGGTTTAAACAGGTTATGGGTGAAGTTATCAATGAACTCGTGAAGCACGGCGCGTTCTCCAAACAAGTAAAGCTATCTCAAAGGGATGCCACAACAACATCGTTGAGCGACCAACAGAGACAAGATGTTATCTGCTAACCACCGGCTCGAAAATGTCACTCGATCCGAAGAATGACAAGGAGTTGTCGGTCAATTTCGGGAATAGGAAGCAGTACCCGTGCCGTATCGATATTCTGTCAAAGACTTCAGGATGACCAATGATGTACAGACGACGACTCTGTCGGGCGGTTTCAGCATAAGTCATTATATTGAAATCACTTGAGAGATGTAAGCGAACCGGTGTCCACTCGTTGGAAGCTGGATCATCAACCGCGACAAATGCGATTTTATTTGAAAGACGCGCGCATATTGTGCCAATTTTTTTGGCAGCATCGACGCTATAAAGACTAAGCTTATCGAGATTTTCAGCATCAAGGGAAATTAATGGTTCGGTTTAAAACGCCAAAACAAAAACAGCCAGCGATTGATCGCTGGCTGTTTTTATGTCGAAACAGAATCACGATATGTTTTTCTGTGTCAACTGCGTTACGTTAATTGAAGGCTGTATAATATACGGTTAACTCAGTAAAGACTGCCTTGCGTTATAAGGGGGTCGTTAGTGTTGAGCACCAGCAAGCTCGGGCGATCGTCGCGCGGGCGATGCCAATTCATGCTTATTTCCAATGGCTTCGGCAACCAGATTTTCAGCACCAGCGGTTTTGTGGCTCGCTTCGTTCCCTGTGGCGTGAGCAGCGGATTTCGAAGTTGCCCAGCTAATGAAACCGACGACCAGGTAGAACGCTCCGACTCCTGCGAGTCCAACAGTTGGCCAGTGGCTGAAGGGCATACCGAGTACTGCGGCACCGAATGAGCAGATCGCGACCGAAAAGCTACTTAAGGCGACAGGATTCATCGAGAGATGTGAGGCAGGTTGAACATTGTGAGACATCGTCTTAACTTTCGTGAATTTGAAACAGAAGCGGAATTGGTTTTGAATTTGAACTTAGGCGGATTGGGCAGTCGGAGCGGCGACTCGCACACAAGCGTCGTAATGGGACAACGGTTCCAGGTGGTCAATACCAATGATTTCGACCGGGACGTTTGAGTGTGAATATTCCTTGATGGCGTGCATCAGGTTTTCCGCCGCCGTGTGGTCAATCAACGCGACTCGCTCATCAAGATGAACTTGAACCGATTTGACGTCTGAAGGGATCTCGTCAAGTTCCTCCGACAGTTGCATGGTGTTGAAACAGACAAGCGGCTTGTCGACGTACATGTGGTAGACACCATCGCAATATTCACGGTTAACAACCGGGTTGCGGAAGAAGTCTCCCATGCATTTCGCCAGCGAAAGATTCTTGACACCACTCGCGGTTGCGGTGGAAATCGCATGTCGACAGAACAAAGTGCTCAGTACGAAATTTGCTGCGACCCCGGCAGCGATGCCGACCAGCAAATCTGTCAGCAGTGTGACGATAATCGTGAACGAGAAGATCACAACTTGCTCTTTCCCGATGTGGGCCATGTGTCGCCAGACCAATGGTTCGCACATCTTCCAACCGGTGTAGATCAGAACGGCTGCCAGCACACCAAGAGGGATCATGTTGATCCAGGCGGCACCGACAAGCAGGTAGATCACCAGGCAAACTGCGTTCGTGA
>JBAXBD010000224.1:0-8704 GCA_037142165.1 Schlesneria sp.
TTGCAAAGATGCAAGAAGTTAATGCTTTGATCGGCGGTGAGGGGAATGGTGGCGTGATTGAACCGCAAGTCGGTTTTGTCCGCGACAGTTTCGTTAGTATGGCGTATGTTCTGGATGGCCTTGTTGTTCGACGCACATCACTTTCTGCATGGGTCGATACGCTTCCACATTACACAATTGTCAAAGACAAATTGCATTGTCCTCGGGAGCGAGTCGGCGCTGCGTGCGCGGCATTGCGAGCAGCGTATGGGAGTGCGACGGCAACCGAAGGGGATGGGCTGCGACTCGACTGGCCAGACCGCTGGGTTCAAGTTCGAGCCAGTAATACAGAGCCAATCATCCGCGTTATTGCCGAAGCACCCGATGACGAGAAAGCAAAATCGCTTTGTGCAGAAGCGATTGGATTGGCTAAAAATGCCGTCAAATAATTGATATATGTACTCTTGTTAAATATAAAAGAGATTTTGAATTGTTTTTTATTTCGGAATCTTCACAGAGAATTCTTCGGATTTGATAGAGACTCGATTGACCGAATCGACGTTGGAGTTTAGTGTTCGCGTTAGATGGTACGGACGACCTTCTCCGCGGTAATCGCGGCTTCCGACATCGGTCAGCATGACTGATCTGTTGGAGCAGTGATCCTCGGAATCCGCTGAATGCGGCAGATCACTTTTAGTCACGGAGGACTCAATGGCGGCATCCACGCCGAGCACTCGCTCGAAGTTGTTTGTTCTAGATACGAACGTCATTCTTCACGACGCTGGCTGCCTCTGGAATTTCAAAGAACACGATATTGCCGTTCCGATTACGGTC
Organism: Schlesneria sp.; assembly: GCA_037142165.1. Lineage (GTDB taxonomy): Bacteria > Planctomycetota > Planctomycetia > Planctomycetales > Planctomycetaceae > Schlesneria. Next base: position 814 of record JBAXBD010000224.1, read on the forward strand.
CTCGAAGAGTTAGACCGATTCAAAAAAGGGAACGAAGACATCAACTTTCAGGCACGGGCGTTTCTTCGCCGGCTGGATGATCTGACTAGTGATGTGCTCACGGATGATGGGACGTCTCTTGGGCCAGGCCTAGGAAAGATTCGCGTCGTCCTTAAGGGCGATCACGGCGATGAATTGAAAAAGGCCTTCTTCAGCGATGCTCCTGATCATCGAATTCTCGATATCTCGCTGACACTTCAGGATCTGGAGCAGCCACGATCGGTGATCCTCGTGACAAAGGACACCAATCTGCGGCTCAAGGCGAAGTCGATGGGACTGCCTGCCCAGGACTATAACAGCGACAAGGTCGAAAGCTTCGACAAACTTTACACAGGCAAACGCCAGGTAACAGATCTTCCTTCGGAACTGATCTCAGAGTTCTTTATCAACAGCGGATATGTTGGTACAGACCGCCTGCCAATGGTGGAGGAACCGATTGCCAACGAGAATTTCATCCTGCGAAATGGTTCGAAATCAGTTCTCGCGACTTATCATGCCACCGAGAAGAAATACTCACGTCTCGAAAAGGTGACGGCAGCCGGCGTCACTCCGCGTAATGCCGAGCAGTCCTTTGCCCTCAGTGCTCTCATGGACGACTCGATCAAGCTGGTCACGATTGGCGGTAAAGCGGGGTCGGGAAAAACGCTGCTCGCAATGGCAGCGGCGCTCGAATGCCGGTCACGCTACCGACAGACGCTGCTGGCTCGCCCCGTCGTTCCGCTCAGTAACCGCGATCTTGGTTTCCTGCCGGGAGACATTAACGCCAAGCTCGATCCGTATATGCAGCCACTTTACGACAATTTGTCGGTAATGTGTGCCCATCTCGGCGAGTCCGATGTCCGCTCGAAGCTGGATGATCTGCTCGTCAAGTATAAACTTGAAGTCACTCCGCTGGCCTACATCCGAGGGCGTAGTCTGCAGCGAGTGTTCTTCATCGTAGACGAAGCGCAGAACCTCACCCCGCACGAAGTGAAGACCATCATCACTCGGGCAGGGGAGGGGACCAAGATCGTGCTGACAGGCGATATCCAGCAAATTGACCATCCTTACCTCGATTCGCTTTCCAATGGACTGAGCTATCTGATTAACCGCATGGTTGGTCAACCCATTTATGCTCACGTGACATTGGAAAAAGGTGAGCGATCTGCCTTGGCGGAACTGGCGAGCAACTTGCTTTGACCTGGATTATTCATTAGTCCGACGCGCAAGCGAGGGATCTTTTTCCCGTTAAAACGAAGAGAAGATCCCGCGTACGCCTCGGGCTAACGTTATCGCTTCTGTCAATTCTTCAGTACGATGCGATATCTTGCTTTACCCGAACGCAGGTGCTCGATTGCGTCGTTGACTTTCGACATCGGGAACGTTTCGGTCACCGGCGCAATGTTGTGCCGCGCGCAGAAGTCGATCATCTGTTTTGTCGTTGTCGGACTGCCAAGCGGCGATCCAGATACAGACTTTTGTCCCATGATCAGTGGAAATGCTGCAACCGATATCGGTTCTGCGATCGCGCCGACAGTATGGAAGCGACCTTTGGGTGCCAGGCATGTAATATAGGCCTGCCAATCCAGCGTCACATTCACAGTCGAGATAATCAGGTTCAAGCTTCCTGCGATGTCGGCTAACTGCTTTTCATCACGGGAATTCACGACCCGATGTGCTCCCAGTTTCATGGCTTCCGCAGTTTTTGAGTCGCTCGATGAGAATGCGATGACCTCGCAGCCCCATTTGTTAATAAACTGTAGTGCCATATGTCCCAGGCCGCCGATACCGATCACGCCAACGCGATCAGTCGGCTTGATGTCGAATTGGACGAGGGGGTTGAATACCGTTAATCCGCCACAGAACAACGGGCCCGCTTTTGAATGATCGACTGTTTCCGGTATCGGTGTCGCCCAGACCCAATGACAACGGACGCGATCAGCAAACCCTCCGTGTCGTCCAATAATTGTCTCTTCGCGACCAGCCGGATTTGTACAGAGATTGTGGTTACCCGAAAGGCATTGTTGGCAACTCATGCAGCTTCCTGAAAACCAGCCCAGACCAACTCTGTCTCCAACTTTCACGTTCTTGACGTGGTCTCCGGCAGCAACGATGGTCCCGACAATCTCGTGCCCAGGGACGAACGGGTATTGGCTGAAACCCCATTCATTGTCCAGCATCGACAGGTCCGAATGGCAGATCCCACAATAACTGACTGCGATTTCAACCTGCTCTTCTTTCAATGGGCCAGGATCGAATTCAAATGGCTTCAATTCTCCGGCGGCTGAGGTGGCTGCATACGCTTTGAAAGTCGTCGACATGGGGCTGTCTTTCTTCTTTGCCAGGAAATCCTTCAATTTGCGAGCACGCGAAACAATCATAGACATTCCCCATCGATCGGCAATTTCAGGAGCATCTTTCGCAGACATTCTGCTTTCCTCTTAAGGAACGATCGGGATACATTGGTGAGATGACTTCGTGACGAGGTAAGGTGACGATGTCGGAATCGAGAGCACGATCACGAGCGTTGACTGTCAGTTGAATGACCAGGACGAATCGATCACCGAATCTTATCGGCAACAGGATTGAAGAAAATGGCGAATGAAAAGACGACGTTTGAACAGACGCCATGGCAACAGCGACTCGAAGTGATCGCCGACATGATGCGAGATATGAGTCGCCATACTGATCCACAAGCTATGGTCCGCTCTTACGGAGAGAAGATCCAGCAACTCCTCACGGTCGATCGCCGAATCTCGCTCAGTCGACGAGGCTTAGAGGCACCGTTTTACCGTGTCACTCGTAGTTCAACGTGGGCGGATGACGTGAATCCCTGGCGAGAAAAGAATCGATTACCGCTATTAGAAGGAGGGCTGCTCGCCAGGTTGATTCACGGTAATCAAACGGTGTTAATTGAAGACGTTGAATTTTCAGCCGATGAACCTGCCTACGAATTCCTCGCAGGGCACAGGTCGTTACTCGCTATACCCCTGTATGATCAAGGGGTCGCGATGAATATGGTGATCATGTTGCAACGCGAAGCGAAAGGCTTCGACCCGGAACAGATTCCAGACATCGTTTGGCGTAGCAATCTGTTTGGGCGTGCGACAAATAACCTGGTCTTGAAAGAGGAGCTGAGTCGAGCCTATCACGATCTGGATCGGGAGATGAAAGTTGTCGGACAGATTCAACGGTCCCTGTTACCAGCAGAATTGCCGAAAATCCCCACGCTTGATCTGGCTGCATATTATCAGCCAGCTCAACGCGCGGGAGGCGACTACTACGACTTCTTTCCGATGCCCGACGATCAATGGGGGATTTTTATCGCCGATGTCAGCGGCCACGGTACTCCCGCTGCCGTACTCATGGCAGTCACTCATTGCATCGCTCATACGCATCCAGGGCCGCCTCTTCCGCCTGGAAAGTTACTCGAGTATCTCAATGGCCACTTGTCAGCCAAGTATGTCGGCATGAACGCAACATTTGTTACGGGTTTTTATGGCATCTACGATCCGAAAAGCCGCCTCTTGACTTATGCGTGTGCGGGACACAATCCGCCAAGAATCAAGCGTTGTCAGGATGGTTCGCTGTTATCACTGGATCAAGCTGGTGGGCTTCCGCTGGGCGTCATTGATGACACGTCTTACGAAGAGGCTGAGTTACAGCTTCAACGGGGAGACCAGATCATTTTCTACACCGACGGCATTACCGAAGCCCAGAGCATTGACGGTACTTTCTTTGGAACGAATCGTATGGATCAAGAACTGGCAAAGTGCTCATTCCAGGCAGACGCATTAATGAAATCGGTTTTGCGAGCGGTTGAACTGTTTGCGAACGGTCGACCTGCAGATGACGACCGGACCATGATCATCGCACGAGTGATTTAAGATCAATGATTACAGGGTTTCACTGAATTCGGTTATTCAAAAATCATGCTATTCTTCTTGTCGATTGACCCGTCCAAATGCCAGATAAATCGGTGGCAGCAAGAACAAATTGAGAATTGTCGATGTGACCAGTCCGCCGAGAATCACAATTGCCATAGGGTATTCGATTTCGTGTCCGGGAAGGTTGCCGCCCCAGACGAGTGGGACCAATGCCAGACCCGTTGCAAGGACCGTCATCAGGATTGGTGCCAGGCGTTCTTCAGAACCTCGTTGAACAAGTGCCGCACCAAACGGTTCTCCTTCCTGTTCTTCCAGGTGCCGATAGTGACTGACCAGCATGATGCCATTGCGAGCTGCGATGCCCAGCACTGTCACGAAACCAACCATTGAACCGAGCGAGACGATACGATTGTCGAGAAGGACTCCGGCGACACCGCCGAACAGCGCAAACGGAAGGGTCAAAAACACAATGGCCGTCAGTTTCCACGAACGAAAATCGACATGCAAAAGCAGCAGGATCCCAATCATGGAAAGAAAGCCAAGCGCAACCAGACGAATCCGGGATTCTGCCAATGCCGCGTATTCACCTAAAAACTCAGGGTGATAGCCTTGTGCAAAATCAAGTTTCTTCACAGTCTCTTCAATTTCACGAGCGACCGAACCGAGATCGCGGTCCTTGACGTTGCATGTAATGTCGATTCGTCGCGACGCTTTTTCATGTTTGATTTCATTGGGGGCGGGCAACACCTGAATATCAGCGAGATCACCTAAGGGGACCTGGCCCCCTCCATTTGGGACATCGATCAGGATTCCCTGAAGCGATGTAATGTCAGTTCGCAGTTCAGGAGTTCCCCAGACGACGACGTCGGTCGTCTTCTGGTCACCGTAGATCTCGCCGACCTTGGTCCCTTTGATGAGTGTCGCTACGGACCGTCGAATTTGACCGGCTGTCAGACCGAAGCGAGTTACTGCATTCGGACGAAGTCGAACTTGAATTTGCGGTACAAGCACTTGTGACTCCACCTGCAAATCCTTGACTCCTTTGACCTGGTTCATCGTGGCGTAGACTTCTTGAGCTTTGGCGCGAAGCACCGTCAGATCCGTGCCGTAGACTCGGACAACGATACTGGCTCCAGCACCCGACAAAACTTCTTTGATTCGCTCTTTCAGATACGTGAGGACGTCCCGCTTCAGGCCAGGATAGCCATTAATAACCTCTTCGATTTTGACGATCGTCTTATCCAGGTTCACTTCAGGATCAACACTGATCCAAAGCTCCGTAAAGTTCGGGCCGACAACTTCGTCCGCCACTTCGGCTCGACCAATGTGAGAACCAAAGTTGCGAACCCCTGGGATCGCTCGCAGCTCACGGCTGACCTGAACCGTGATCCGTTGCATCGATTCCAGTGAACTCCCTGGTTTTTCAACCCAGTGCATCAGGAAGTCGGTCTCTTTGAAGCTTGGAAGGTGTTCTTGTCCCAGCCGCAATGCTCCGAATGCCGTCGATACGAACATGGCGATGATCAGTCCAATCGCGAGAACGGGGTTCTTGATCCAGAACGGAAGAATCTTCCCGTAAATTCCTTTCAAAAACTGTGCGAGCGGTGCTTCGTGGTGGTCCTTCGTGGAACCAGGCAACAGCATCAACGAGAGCGCCGGAGTCACCGTCAGCGCGACCAGCAGCGACGCGAGAATCGCCAGAATGTAGGCAATTGCCAATGGTCTGAAGAACGCCCCCGAAATCCCATCCAGAAATAAAACCGGCAAGAATACGAGCGTCACAATCAAGCTTGCGTAGACAACGGCACTACGTACTTCCAGCGATGCCTGAAGAACGACTTGAAAGGGAGTAAGAGGTTTCTCAAGGCTTCGATTCAGCGTGAGCCGTCTCAGGATATTTTCGACATCGATAATGGCATCGTCAACCACTTCGCCCAGTGCGATCACCAGTCCGGCTATCACCATGGTGTTGATTGTTGATCCGGTGTAATAGAGAGCGAGAGCCGCCGAGATCAAAGATAACGGTATTGCTGTCAGGCTGATCAATGATGTCCGCCAGTCAAACAGAAACACCAACAGAATGATGATGACCAGCAGGCACCCGACACCCATCGCGTGCCGCAAATTGTGTAGCGATCGTTCGATGAATGTTGCCGGGCGAAAAATGGTTGGATCAATGTCAACCCCCTTCAGGCCTGGACGCAATTCTTCCAGCGCTGCTTCGACCTTTTGAGTCACTTCGAGCGTATTTCCCCACGGTTGCTTTTCGACAATCAGTAACAACCCCGGTCCGTCATTGATGACGGCATCACCGATCGGCAGTGGATGACCTTCAACGATGTTGGCGACATCTCGCAAAAGAATTGGCGAGCCAGATCGGTAATCGACGATCGCTGCTCCCAGGTCCTCGGGGTTGTCCACGCCGGTCATCTGACGGACTGCAATACGCTGGTTGGGTGTGTCGACAAATCCACCCCCGCTTAAAGCAACACTCTCGGCAACGGCACGCTGTACCGCATCGAGTGTCACCGAGTGAGCCCGTAATTGTTCAGGGTTGACAAGCACTTGCAGTTGACGATCCCGCTGTCCCCAGATGGCGACGTTGGCCACCCCTTGGATCGCCATCAGGTTCGGCCTGATTGTCCATTTTGCAAGTTCGCTGATTTCCATCTGTGTCATCGTCTTCGAAGTCACGCCGATCTTCAGAACGCGACTGGTCGATGATAATGGCGATAGCATCACGGGTGCATGGGCGATGACAGGAAGCCGGCTTGCTTCCATGGCCAACCGCTCTTGCACGAATTGGCGTGCGCGAACCAGGTCTGTGCCGCGAGGAAATATCAATACGACTGACGACAATCCCAGCACAGATTTTGATCTTAGCGTCTTGAGCCAGGGTGTCCCTTTCAGTCCGTTTTCAAGCGGAATCGTGATGAGACTCTCGACTTCTTCCGTCGATAAACCAGGTGCCTCTGTCTGGATCTCGACGAGTGGCTCAGCAAATTCGGGAAAGACATCCAGTGGGGCCGTTCTCAGCGTTAACGCACCGACTACGACGAGTACAATCGATGCGGCAAGTACCATCACTCGAAGTTTTAACGATGTCGAGACGAGCCAATTCATAAACAATTCCAACGGTCAACGGATTTCAGGGTGCCGAGATGTTGTCAGTCTTTGTAGAGGAGGCATTCAGCCTCCTCACTTTTTTTCGCTTCTGCGGCTGGAAGCCGCAGCTACGTCTTGTGGGTGTTCGCTTATTTCTGAACCCAGAATTCCGTGCCAAAGACTTCGGCGACTCCCGTCACGACAATTGTCGTACCGACGGGAGGGCCCTGTTCGAGCACCGCCCATTTATCAACCACCTGTTTCACTTGAACCCGCCGCCGAACATATTTGTGATCGGGCCGCTGTTCGTAAATCCAGGATCCTCCGTGGATATCCTGGACGACCGCTGACCAGGGAATGGCTCGTTGCTCTTTATCGACGCGAAGTGGCAGTTGGACGCTGACGCGCTGCCCAGGTCGTAATTTTCCCTGGGAATTTGGAAGGGCGTAGTAGAGATCCACCGTCGACGCAAGCGCCGTCGCCGTGGGAGGGGCCGCTAGCGGTTCGGCCTTAATTCGTTCTTGCCCTGGTCGCGACGCGAGTTCGCCAATCGAGGCGGGCTGATCGATCGCCAGGTCATCTGTCTCACCCACGTAGACGGGAACACGAATCCAAAGCGCTTCAGTATTCATGATTTCGAACAGCGGTGCGCCTGCCATGACCACTTCACCGGGCAGTGCGTGCATCGCTCGAATAATTCCTGCTTGAGGGGCATCGATCACAAGTGGTGTTTGTTCGCTGTTTGATTCTTCATCCAGCTGAGTTTCGTCGACGATTTTCTTGCGTGACATCGCCGCTTCCAATGCTTTTTCACTCAAAGTCAGTTGCGCTTTGGCCTCGTCAACAACCCGTTTGCTTCCGGCGCCGTCTTTGTCTAATCG
>JBAXBD010000225.1:0-8692 GCA_037142165.1 Schlesneria sp.
GCCCGAAAGAACGCATCGGTTTAACTCAGGTCGAAACCCAATCCCCTGCACGGGGCGGGGGTTAGTTTTACTTTTCACTACTTGATTGGAAGAAACGTGAGCGTGCCGCCGACCATGTCGGGTACGATCAGTTGCTTGTTTTTGACGTCATAGTAAAAGTCGGCGGCGGTTTTCAGTCCGTCAAGAATCACCCTGGCTTCGCGTGTTTTACGATCAACCTGCCAAACCTTTCCCTGCGTCCAGCTCGAGGCATAGAACGTGTCTTTGGTGACAGTCAGCCCGTCGATGCCGCGCATACCACTGGCCAGCTTGACGTACTTTCCTTCGTGATAACGAACGATGTCGCCAGCGAAGAAATCACCGATAAAGATTCCCTCTTCGTCTGCAGCTTCGCTGACAGCCACTCCATTTGGAAACCGGACTGACGGGTCACCCGCCGGAACGGCCAGTGTCACTTGTCCCTTAAGAGTCACTTTGTAAATGCAGCCCTTATTCGGCAATCCCTTTGCTTCTTTGCCATCGATATCCCACAGCTTTCGTTCGCCGCTGGGATCAAACATCGGCTGGGGGCTGCTCATCTCCGAGACATAAACGCTGGTTCCATCCTTGGCCACAGCCACATCGTTAAGGAACTCGATCGGTTTTGGAAAATCTTTCGCTTCGGCAAGCTTGGTGGCTGTACCATCCCTGTCAACTTTCCACAGCGTGGTTTCATCAGCCGTTACCAGATAGTCCCCAACAAAGACGATCCCTTTTGGTGAATTGAATCCTTTGGCGAAAACAGTGGCCGTGTCACCATCCAGCGACACGATCGTTCCGTCGCCGGGGACTTCGTCGTTGATCATGGTCATGAAAAGTTTTCCGCCAAACCCCCGACAAACACTTTCCGGGTTTTTTCCTACCGGTATCGTCCTGGGTGATTGAGCCTGAAGAAGTCCGGCAGGAATCAGGAACAGCGTCAAGCACGAAAGCATCAAGCGGGACATTCGGTATCTCCGGGGAGCGATTACGGATTGAAGCAGGGGTAACGTTCGTCAGCATAAAGTAAGCGGGGATGAATTCAACTCATGACGGAATCAAATACAGCCAACATGAAAGTAGAGAACGGGCGGAATGTGTCTCATCGAGCATTCGTCTGCTTCCGATTGTGGCGTGTCGACATTCGAATCAGTTGAATTCGAACGAGCTTTGCCACAGACGCACCCAGCGCGTGCTTCGCACGCAACCCAGTCAAGAAAAGAATTTGAACCACGAAAAACACGAAATATACGAAAAAAACAGTCAAGGCGAGCGGAGGTGTGTCAGCCCCCGGACTCTTTTCTTCTACAAATTCTTCGCAGCGTGCGAAGAAATCAAACGTGAGTACAACAGAACAACACAAATAAAGGCGAACAAATTCCGTTCTTGAGTTCACTACTTCTTAGTGTTAGCTTGGCTCCGATGATGTGGACTGATCGCCTTGCGCCGCCGATCAGAAGAATGTCGTGATTCCCGTATTGTCGAAGCGGATTGTTATCGGACAGATCGTCGCCTGACGTTTCTTTCATCTTGCTGGAAGTCCGAAGGTTGAAAAGGCATTGACCGTGCTGACGTGTTGGGGCAGTGAACACAGATTCTGCGATCAAATCGGACGACGTGAATTCCTTCGCGCCGGAGCACTCGGTTTGACTGGCCTCTCACTGGCTGATGTCCTTCGTCTGCGAGCCGAAGCCAAAACGCCATCGACCACAATGAAAAAACCTCGGTCGGTCATCATGGTCTGTCTGGCGGGTGGTCCCAGCCATCTGGATATGTACGATCTGAAACCTGATGCGCCGTCGGAGTATCGCGGCGAGTTCAAACCGATCCGCAGCAACGTTCACGGTTTCGATCTTTGTGAGCATCTGCCGTTACAGGCGACGATTGCCGATAAACTGGCACTGGTTCGAACAGTTCAATTCGTCGAACCGATGCAGCATGAACTGGAAGAGGTCTATACCGGTTACCCGAAGTCAGCAAAGCGACCAGCCTTGGGTTCGATCATCAGTCGTTTCCATAGCGGCGGCGATGTGCCATCGTATGTCAGTTTGGAATACAGCAACGGCCTCACCAGTTACGAGCATCCGCAGTATGCCGGTGCGGGTCATGCTCCGCTGCATATCGCTGGCGGTGAAGGGGTTCGCAACCTAGGCATCCAGCATGGGATGTCTCTCAATCGGCTGGGTGATCGGCGATCTCTTTTAGAGACGTTTGATTCCGTTCGCCGAAACGTGGATGCACGACGCGACGTTCAAGAGGTCGATCCTTACACCGCACGAGCGTTAGACATCATCACATCATCCAAGGCTCGGGACGCGTTTGATCTCACCAAAGAGTCTGACGAGACGTTAAAGCGGTATGGCAAACGGGATGATAAATTCACCTATGTCGGTAAGGAGCCCGACTCGATCTGGGACAGTCAGAAATTTTTGCTCGCACGCCGACTGGTCGAGGCAGGGGTCCCGATCGTCACCTTGCGAATGGGGTTATGGGATCACCACGGCAATGTGATTCAGCAGGTTGGCGGGATCAGCATCTGGCACAGTCTCAGAAGTACATTGCCCCTTCTGGATCGGTCGATTCATGCGCTGGTAACGGATCTGCATGAACGTGGACTTGATAAAGAAGTCCTGGTTCTCGTCTGGGGTGAATTCGGACGGACTCCGAAGATTTCGTTAGCAGGTCGTGACCATTGGCCGGATGCCAGCTTTGCTCTGTTCGCCGGTGCCGTCAACACGGGACAGGTGATCGGCGAAACAGACATCCGTGGCGAACGTCCCACGACTCGGGCTGTCAGTGCCCAAAACGTGATCGGCACGATTTATCAAACGTTAGGGATCGACTATCACCAGCAGATCAACAATTTCGCCGGTCGGCCCATGCAGCTACTTGACGATGGCAAACCGATTCCCGAACTGGTCGATTGATTGTTCTGAAGTCATGTGGGTCGATTCGTTCAGGCTTTCAGGAATCTCACTCAACTCGTTCGCTATTTTCTGACCAACTGCCAAGCAGGCACCCATTAGACCACCACGAAGGACACAAAGAGCACGAAGGAATTGGAGGACGAAATGCTTGATGCTATCTTTCCGCCTGGTGTTGCTAAATTGGAAAGGTCGTCGGATTCCATCTTCGTGCTCTTCGTGTCCTTCGTGGTGACGCTCTGCCGACCTCTCGTTTTGTACTTCGGCACTTCTTGGCGGAAAGCCGTCAACCAGTGGCACGGTCTCTTTTGGAGCCTCAGTTTCCCGAAGAAAAACCCTTCATTGTCGTTGATTGACGGTGTTTAGAGTCGAATTAACTTTTCGTCGGCTTTTGATCCATCCCTAACGCCATTCGATAGCAGATCACAGTCCCTACTGCTAACAGAATCTGCGTTAATTGTCGCGTTTCCTGAATGTGTGTAACGAAGTAGACAAAACTCGCGTCGGCCTTAAACGGTGCAAATTTCCATTCTGTGAAGACGCCGAGTGCCAGTCCCGCAGCTCCACAGGCGATCGCGAAAGGTTGGGATCTGGCACCGACAGCATAACCTGCCGCCAGGCCCAACAGAGCAGGGGGCAGGATCAATGCGTAAAAGCCCTGGCTCGTAATCCAGAAAAATGAAAAATAACCGACGCATCCCGCAATTGCAGCGGCGATCAGCCCAAGTGCGATTCGTGGTTTTTGGCTTGGTTCACTCATTCCGTTATCCGTGTTTTTGGTCGGGCATCGAGTAATTCGGTGACGCCCTTTCATCATTTCAGTTTCGGGTACGGAAGTCGACGGAGCTCTTCCAATTCAGCGGCGACTTTTTCGGCCGCTTCGCAGACCGAGGAATCTTCATCTTTCAGCAAGCGAGCCAGAGTCTCACGGTTTGTTGAGTCCGGAAGGATTTTGATTTGAGGGATCACCCAGCGGCGATGTTCAGGATCGGACGATGTCGCCAGTCGGGCCAGCAATTGACTTGTGAGTTGCCCATAGGTCCCCTGATTCTTCAATTGGTTGCTGACATCTGCCGATTTTGGATTTGTTCTTTCGAGATATTGCATGGTTACATCTGCTGCCGCTTCAGAAGGAATCGTTTGAATAAATCGAATGAGTTGATGCTCAATCTGATTGAAGGCTTGCCACCCTTGGGATGTCGGCTGAAATATCGATTTGCCTTTCGTCGCTTCAGCGATGCAATCTTGAGTGACCTGCAGGCGAAGATCGACCGGAAGCAGCGAGAGGGTTTGTTCAGGGTTTCCAAAATCACTAAAGGAACTCGGCTGTTTCGGAAACGCGGCAACAAAATCAGAAGCCGGTGGCATCGGTCGAATCCGTGCCAGGTAACTCCACAACACACCCAGCGCCCAAGGCCGGTGAGTTTTATCGGTCTCGACCTTAGCTCGAAACGATTTCCAGAAATTGCGAGCCAGTGATTCGCGGTCTTCCACTTCCAGGAAAAGAAAGTCTGTCCAGTTGGGTAATGACGTCAATGAAAAAGACTTGCTCAGAAACTGTTCGGCTAACTCTAATGCCTGCTGCGAATGTTGTTTGCGGAATTTCGCACCTGCGGGACCAACGGCATTGAGTGATTGCCAGAAGTCGCGTGCGACGAATTGGCCCTCGATATAGTCGTTCTGTGATGCGTCGTTGTTCTCTTTGAATGAGTGTACCTGCCGTTGTTGTCGACGATTAAACTCATTCAATATTGAACCACCCAGTACGGTCGCCATTTTTGTTGCCTGTTGATCGAGGTAACTAAGTCTGATCAGTTCGGGAACGATTTCTCTTTCGACCGGGTTATCCTGGTCGTTCCATTCAGCATCCCATTTCTGATCGAGTTTCCAGATCACATGAGCCAGCACAAAGTCGCTTGGCTTTCGATCCGACTGAGGTGTTTGGAACGATGTCGAGAAACAAGGCTCGCCCAGTTCACTCCCCCATCCATAACCAAACCCGCCAACACTGATGGTTGATAAGCGTTTCAGTTTTGTTTTTGCGATCGCAATCACTCGGTCTGAATCGAGCCGTTCGATCAGGTATTCGACCGCATCGCCTGTTATGGAGTTTGTCTGATAGGCCCCGTCTTTGTCGACCTGTGCCTGAATCGCTTCCAATTTGCGCCAGGCGCTTTCTGCGTCGGCGACCTGATCCAGGTGATACCGTGATATCGCCCAGTCGGTCAGCACTTGCCGAAATTGGGGTTCTTTCGGAATGGCGGCAATCAGTGCGTTGCGGACGAAACGGAAATAGGTATCCGCAGCACTGATCCAGTCGGCATCAACTTTGTAATCAGCCAACCGGGCTTTTTCCAATAATTTGGTGGTATCGCGATCCCATTCCTCGGTCATGACACTCAAAGGAATCGTGACCGGTTGGATAGTGCCGAACATCCGCGACGGGCCAGAATGTCCGGTATTGCCGGAAATCATGACTGGTTGCCCATGCCGTTCTAGCTGAACGTAAAGTTCCATCGGTTCAGACTCTTCGTGGTGTGTTCGAATAGTCACTTTATCTGCCCGATCGAGCAGGATTTTGGCTTTTGGCAGGTAGGTCGAGCCTCCAAAGTTCTTCCAGCCTTTGCTGAATTCTTCTTGAGTCACGGTGATTGGCGGGACTTTTGCTTCCAGTTCATCGATCGTCGTGTGCAGAGGTGCCTTCCCCATTCGGACTCCGTTGATGATGACCTCGATATCGTCGATCTGTTCCTGAATCGTGAAATTGATCGGAACGGGGACCTGGCGGATCTCTTTTTCAAAGCGTTCGTAAGCAGGAGTCGAGCTGACAAAGATGATCTCCATCCAAATCGAGATGATCATGCCCACGGCCGCTAGCGAAATCGATTTCCAAAGGCCCAATAGAATCCAGCATCCTGCGACAGCAATCATGATCGCACAGGCTATCATTCGTTCGCGGATGATAAAATCTTGCAATGGGGTCGTGACCAGTCCTGTTCCCCCTGACGCAACCTGAATCACCATCACGCTTGTCAGGATCGCAAGTATTGATGCTTCAACGATGCGGATGGACCAGGGTGTCATTCCATTGATCTTCGAAGTCGACGCTGACCAACGCCATGCTTTGGTGGTCAAATAGATTGGCAATATGACGATCGCTGCCAGGAAAAATATCTCAATCATCACGCGCCGACCTCCAGTCGTTTGTGCAGCCGATAGCCGAACAGGCCGAGAATTATCGAAATGGTGACGAAGCCGAGAAGCATGGATGTTCGAGCGAGATCCATGCCGAAGTACCACAGTCGCTCATTCAGAAGCAATCCAATTACAAAATAGGCGATCACAAGCAGGTGACCGGCGACGCGGCCCCGAAACGGCATTGATGATCGAATCCATTCATAATGGAAGATCGGAAGCAGCATTCCGTAGAACAGCAAAGACCTTGTCAGGAACCGCGATTCTGTGGAGGCCATCAAGGGAAACCACGGATTCAGCATCCAGTCCTGGAACTGGCTTCGTAACGGCGTCAGGATCAGCACCGCGCAGGGCAACCACGTCGCCAGAACCGATGCCAGCGTCGCCAGCCAGACATGTCTCCACAGAAGATCTCGCGAAAAACCTTGCGAATACAGGAAAGCGAATGATTCTGACCGAACCCGTCCAAGCAGGAGACTGATCAAAAAGCTATGTGAAATGACAAATACCACCGAGTTCATGTCCAGAAAAAACTCCAGCGGTTTGTCATGTAGAAAAACGTATGCCGTGGCGAGTGACGAACTGACCAGCGTCAGCAAGCGAAGAGGGCGAAAGATCCAGAAGAACAGTGGCCATTGAATCTGCATCAGAGGCTCCTTTCGTTGGCAAGTCCTTGTCGTTCTGCCGGTTCCTGAGGTTGTGGTGGCTGGGTATAGGCCAGATAGAGATCTTCCAGGCTGACTCGTCGTCGGCTGATTTCACCGGGAAATTCCTGCTCGGAGAGATGCAGACTGCGAAACCGGATCACGGCAATCAGCGCCTCGTCTGTCTTTCGTGAGGAAATGACTTCGGCGAATGGTGTGATAACGGAATCATCGGTTTCGAGAGGCAATTCGACTTCGAAGACTTCGTCGCGAAGTTGTTCGAGTGGTGAATGCAACCGCACTCGGCCGTTGACGAGAATCACCACGTCGTCGGCGATTCGTTCGACATCCGCGATAATATGTGACGCAATGATGGACGTGACGCCTCGTTCGTTCGCCTGTGCGCGTAGCAGTCCGTAAAGCTCGCGACGCGTCGCGACATCCAATCCGTCAGCCGGTTCATCCAGCACCAACAGATCCGCGCCACTGGCCAATGCGGCGACAAGCAATGTCCAGCGCTTCTGGCCTTTGCTTAAGGTCCGCCAGCGAGAGGCCGTGGAAATCTGATGTTGTTCGCATAGCGACGTGGCTAATTTCCAGTCGAAGCGATGTGAGACACAGGATTTCAGCGACATGATCTCGCGAACTCGTGTCCCTGAAGGAGGCGACATTCCGTCAAGAACGGAGGCGACGCGATACATCTCGGCCGACGGGGGCCAGCTTGATTCGCCCCACAATTTTGCTTGACCGCGTGATGGCATCAGTAGCCCCGAGATCAGTTTCATCAGAGTGCTTTTGCCGACACCGTTGGGACCCAGTAAGGCAAGAATATCGCCCGGTCCCACGGTCAGTGAAACATCCTCTAAGACAACCTTACCGCCGAAGTCACGAGTGAGATCGATGGTTTCCATGACGATATTTGGATCAGTCATTTTTTGTCTCCAGTTCCTTCGCCACGTCGCGAATGATTTCAATCACTTCGTCGACATCCGAACCCACCTGAGTCGCTTCGACGAGCAGTTTGACCGCCAGCTCCCGCAACCGTTTTCGGCGTTCGCTGACGGGTAAAGCAGCCCGGTTCGATGCGACGAATACTCCCCGTCCCTGTTGCATGACGACCAGGCCCGCCCGGTCCAGTTCTTCGTAAGCCTTCACGACAGTTCGCGAGTTGATCTGCAATTGCGCCGCCAGGTCACGAATGCTCGGTAACTGCTCGCCAGCTTCGATCTCTCCTTTGGCAATGCGCAACCGGATCGCTTCGACAACCTGCCGATAGAGTGGATCGCCCGAATGATGGTTTAATGAAATATGCATGATGACAGTGGTCACTGTTGTACAACACGTACAACAGTAGGGCAAGTGAGATTTCCAAATAAAAAATGAATTCCCAATCCGTTCGGCGTTCCCTCCGTTGTTACGGTTGAGAACGTCTGTTGACTGGCTCTTGTTTCAAAATCACGATACTACTGTTCCGGCACACACAGCATTTCACGTGATGAACTTGGGTTTTCCGAAGCGTGGCGAGAGCCTTCTTGAATATGCTTGGTCCCCTTGAAACAATGAAATTTTTATCGTGTAATTCGCATGATTTCTGCCGCTCACTTCATGGATTCCTGAACAATGGATGTCATCTATCGTTACGACCCGTTTGCTCCGGTTGTTGCCCGACAGATTCCGAATGCAAAAGCGGCGATCGACGCGCTGATTCAGGGGAATGATCAATTCAAGAAACTCGTGACTCGGATGCAGGAGCGGACTCTTGGAGGGGATGCGGGTGATCCGATCGTCATTCAGAAAAGTCCTATCACATCGGGTTTGCCGCTGATTCCAGGCACGATGCCGAACCAGGCACCGTTCGCGGCGGTGCTCGGTTGTTCGGACGCGCGGGTACCGACGGAAGCGATATTTGAT
>JBAXBD010000226.1:0-8692 GCA_037142165.1 Schlesneria sp.
CTTTCCACCAGCGGGAGCGGTCCCGAGAAGAAGCGTATTGGCTGATGGGGCTTCTGCGAGCGAGCCCACGACAGGAAGTTTGCCACCAACTCCCAGCAGATCCTGTGACGTTTTGCCACGTTGGGTTCCGTCAAGAACCGCCACGATTTCATCGGGTCTGTAGCGGATCATGCAACTTGCCGTCTTGGCATTCTCGGGATCGGTCTGTCCTTCGGTTAAAACGACGATCCGTCGCGTTTGAGTCATGTTGTCACTCCTTATTCCCGTCGCGGCCATGCTGAAGTTTCTTTTCCCATTACGGAATCCACGCCCGACAATCCGTCAGGAAGCGGTCATTCAGATCATGGCCAATATGTCTCAGTTTCACCAATAGTTCCAGTTTACTTCCGGAACGACGTGAGTGGCGAGTCGACCAGAGCCCGTCGGTCATCGACCGTCTCATTCGCAGCAGTTCCTGACGGGCTAGGCGTTTCCTGCATCAGGTGCGGAATTCCTTCAGCGTCCATATGAGCGACGACCGTGTCCCAGGCAACAAGACCTTGTTTGTTAAGCCTCAATCGCAGCAGCCAGCCGATACGCCCAGGTCCCTCTTCGAACCCATCGAACACAAAATTACCGATGCTGTGGACGATTAATTTTCCTTTGTAATATTCGGTGGCTTGTGTGACATGCGGGTGTCCTCCCACGACGATATCGGCGCCTGCGTCAATCATCAGCCTTGCGAATTGCTTTTGGCGATCGGTGGCAGGATCGTACTCAGATCCCCAATGTAGAAACGGGATTACGAGGTCGGCTTTCGAAATCGTGCGCGCGGCCTGGATGTCAGCAACAACCTGTTCATCGACGCCCCACGCCGTCCCCGGCCAATTCGGACCTGCCTCGAAAATTCGCGGCTTGAATTCGTTGTATCCAAGTAGTGCGATCCGCACCCCTTTAATCTCCACGATATGCGGCGTGCGAGCGTGGGCGCAGTTTCGCCCACCGCCGAAGTACGGCAGCTTCTGCTTCTCAAGCAAATCCAATTGTTCCAAAAAAGCAGAATGGCCAAAGTCACCCGTGTGGTTATTCGCCAGTGAGACAACATTAATGTGCCGGGTCAGGACCGGCAGGACTTTTGGATCGGCTCTGAAGACCCATGGCTTCTTAATCGGTGATCCCCCGGTCGCGATCACGCATTCCAGATTTCCGATGTTGCAGTCTGCCCCCTTGAAGATCTCTGCAAATTCAGCAAACGGATCAACTCCTTTGGCCATCGCCTTGCCGGGACCGTCAGCCAGCATGATGTCTCCGGCAAAGACCAGAAGAAGATCTGATTGAGGTCTACCGACCGCTGCGGCACCAGCCGCATCTGCCCCGTTCTGCCGATTATTCTCAGTGGCCCGGGACCGAGTGTCCGAACCAATCGAACTCCAGAATGCTGCGGCGCAAAAAATCAGGATGGCCCCAATCGATGCCATCGAGCGTTGTTGGGAAGTTTTCATCGAAGACCTCCTTGAAAATTTGGTGAAATGCGACACGAAAAAAGACCGAGACAGCGACACGGTCTTTCCTTGAGATAACAGCAGTCGCAGTGTGGCAACTTCCCGCTCGTCAGGCAATCGCGCGTCGAAAGATTTGTCATTCGTCCCGATCGTACAGTGGTCCGTCGATGCGGATGGGGCGAATATCTAACCGGATATTCACCACGGTGTAATCATCTCCGCCGTAGGTTTCGGTGTACCAGGCGACGCTTTCATCGTCGCGAGTAAACTTAAATTCGAAACCATCGACCGATTGCTTCCTGGCCGCGTGGCCGTCGAACGCCAGTCCTGTCGCGACGGGGCTGACACTTTCCATCAGTGCCCCCATCAGATCAATCACCGTTGTGTTCCCGAGAATGTCGTTTGAGAATAACGGTGTCCGCGTTGTCGGTCGAAAATCGGGAGACTTGGGGTCGAGTTTTTCGTCGTCCAACTTTTCTTGGGCTGGGGTGACTTGGAGAGTTTTCAGATCGAAGCGATCGCCACGATCGAGGTACGTGAGTCTGGCATTTCGCAGATTGAAACGTCCGAGCGTCTTATCGTGTTCAGCCCGCGACAGGTCGAGGACGAGCGCTCCCTTGTGTCCGATGACGCGGACATCTTTGCCGTTCGTCACGATAATTGCGGAGTTTTCGTCGACGCCAATCCCGTACTGAAATCCCTGGTCCTGCATGGCAACCAAGGTTCGCGCAAAGCGGCCACGAACGAACAGATGCTGATCGACGAACCAGTTTTCATCGATAAAACCCAATCCGCGATCGATCTCTTTGCCCCAGCGAACGCCGTTCAGCATTGTGCCGAGCACCGATCCTGCATCACGAAACATAACTCGACTCATGACTGCCGCACCCGCACTCGTTCCGGCAATGACGCCTCCTTTACGATAGACTTCCCAGATGGCGTCGAGCATTGGCGTGTGCTGACCATTCGCTTGAAAGAGCGCTTTGACAATTTTGTCCTGGGCACCGCCGATCAGAAACACCCCTGTCGACTCACGAACTTGAGCAACCAGGTCTGGATCGGAGACTGCCTCCACCGGCGTGCGGTCGAGTTTCTTCCATGCTACGGGGACTAAAAAAGCATCCGCACCCGCTTTGTTAAGAGCCGTGATGACCCAGCCTCCCTTTTTCACCGGATCGCCGCTGGCAGTTGGAAAGACGGCAATGCGAGCTCCGGGTCCGCCCGCTAATTCAACGATTTCTTCCCAGTATTCGCGATTGTTATAGCGTTCGGAACCGCCAATGATGACAAGCGATCCGGCAACTTTGGGGTCTTTCTGGTTCGCCTCTTGGATGGCGACATCTTCCGCCGTACTCAAATTCGAAATGACACAGCAGCACAGGCAGACAATAAACCAAAGTTGCAACCTGCGACTTGTTATGGCACGGCGAGGTCTTGATGTTCGTGAACGGCTGATGTCCACAACAACGGCTTCGCATTCTGAGGCAACCGGATAATGAAAGTCGCAACCAGTTGCACTGCCGAAGTTCAGCATGCTGTTCACGGAGAATTTCGGCAACCCAAAAATGCGACTGCTCCTGAAGAAAAAGCGAATCATCCTTTCCTCACATCCATGTGATCGGGCGAGTCGTGGGAAGACAAGCGTAACTGGTACTTCATCCATGACCCCAAAGAGGCAACCCTCTTCAAAAGAAGCTTACCGTTCCAGAGGGAGGTCGTGAAGTCGGGGGGTCCATGTCATTAATTGAGAATTTAACCTGTCAGACTGCATCCGCTCCGTTGTCATGAAGGAGCTGACCAGGTCTATCAACAGAAATTCAATTCGTTGCCGGTTCGGGACGAAGACTATTTGCGTGACGCGTGAATTCCACTTCCTATAATCGCGGCGGCGAATTGTTCCACAAGATCACAACGAGGACCAATCGTCCCGATGTCGCCAAGACCGTGTCTTGAACTCGTCACCTCGAAGTAACGACGGAGATCTGGAATGAATAAATATTGTGGAATTGCAATGCTTCTCACAGTTTCATGCGTTTTTTGTGGTTGTGACGGAATCACTTCGATAAATGGCGTCGTTACGGATGACGACTATAAGCCGATTTCCGGTGCAAAGGTCGTCGTGGTGCCGTCTAAAGAGATCGCGGCCGGGAGCCGTAATCCGACAGAAGTCACAGATGCAAACGGAGCCTTTGAAATCAATTTTACACATGCACCGAGGGCTGGCAAAATTAAGCTGATTGTCTCACACGAAGATTATCAAACGGTAGAGGAAACCCTGAAAAGTGGGGGACATCGAAACCACAATATTCGAATGGCAGGCGCCCCCAACATTGAAAAAGAGTTGGGATATGGCGATCCACACCCAACTGAACATCCGCTGAAGAACCGACCAGACGAGAGTGCCACAGATTCGCCGAAATAGAAAGTTTCATGCACGTCGTGGACGCATCGCTTATTCTGTCGAAAGTACGGCAGCCACCCGGAAGCCTGAAGAGCGGCTTTTGAAACCGGGACTGAGCCCCCAACGGTTTGCGGAGACGCAATTGGATGCAGGGTTATACCAGCAGCCGCCCCGGGTCACACGGGTCCCCAAGAATTGATTTTGCTCGACGGGGTCGCGACCACCGGGAAGTTTCGCCATCTCCCAATCCGCGCACCATTCTGAAATATTCCCGTGCATGTCTCTCAGACCCCACCTGTTTGGCTCTTTTTGTCCAACAGCGTGGGCATACTTTTCGCCCACGTTCAACGAGTTGTTGTTAAACCATGCATATTCCCCAAGTGCCGACCCGTCGTCCCCGAAGGAATAGTCTGTCTTCGTCTCCGCACGAAACGCGTACTCCCATTGCGCGCCAGTTGGCAACGCAAAGGTCCATCCATTTGGCAATCGTCCGGCAGCTCGCTCCGTTTTCGTCAGCTTCTGGCAGAACGCTACCGCGTCATCGTGACTGATGAAACTTGCGGGGAAGTCATCTCCTTCCTTCACATCATCCTGGCCCTTCCACGGAACCGTTTTCATCAGCTTCTTCCACGCCGCTTGAGTCAACTCCGTCTCAGCCAGCCAGAAGCCCTGTGTCAGGGTGACCTCAACTGCGAACTCATTGCCCGATTCGATAGTCGTTCCCATCGTGAAACTTCCAGGTGGACACCATCGAAAACTCATCCCTTGAACTAACGTCTTTACTTCCCCAGCGGTTGTGGCTGCAAAGTTTTCACGAATTTCGGCATCTGATGGCTTGGTGTGGCCACACGATGACAAAAAGAGGGGGATAGACGCCAGAGCGAGCACGCAGACGCTCAAACCGTAAACGCGTGTCCAACGAACCATGATAGCCTGCAAATTCCGCCTTGAGATCCATTTAAACAGCGTACTGCAAGGCGAGTTTTTCGGAACTTGGGATTCGCCGGAACTTGAGACGAAGGCGTGATGCTTGGGGGATTCGCCCATTGTATTGGTCTCAATTTGGAAAGATTTGGGTAACGGATTGAAATTCAGCAAAAGCGAACTTTCATCCTATTTGAACCAGATGCACGGGAACAGGGTTTACGACAAACGGTCGAAGAAGATCCAATGATTTCCAGCGCTCACAGCGTCGGTAGTGTCAGTTTAAGTCGGTTTAATCGATTTACTTGTCTTTTCACGTAAAAACGGACGACAAACCCGCTTCTTTCGAGACATTTCAGATTGGAAATGTGGGCGAATTGACACTCACGAGTAACCATCCCTAGAATTTAGGTTTTTCCGTTTTGCCGCGCACCTTGCAACCCAGATTATTATGACGCAGAACTTTGATGAAGCCGTTCGCAAGGCCGATGTCCTTTTGGAGGCATTGTCCTGGATTCGCCAGTTTCGAGGTCGCCATGTGGTGATCAAGCTTGGCGGCAGCGCAATGGAAGAGACCGAAGCGGTAAAGCATTTCCTGTCCGACGTGATCTTCATGTCATCGGTCGGAATGCGGCCGATTCTGGTACACGGCGGCGGCAAAGCGATTAACGCCGCGATGACCAAGGCGGGGATTGCCCCTCGGTGGGTGCAGGGGCGTCGATACACTGACGATGAAACGCTGGAAATCGTCGCCAACGTCCTTGCCGGGGAGATTTGCCAGAGCCTGGTGGATGAAATCATTCGTCAGGGTGGCGATGCTCGGGGTCTCAGTTTTCAGACGATGAATTGTTTGATCGGGAAGCGATTGACGCTTCCCGGCGAAAATGGCGAACCGATCGATCTTGGCCGTGTCGGAGAGGTAACCGACATCGATCGTGACTTGTTGTTAATGACTTGCCGAAACGAACAGATACCAGTTCTTCCGTCTGTTGCGCTCGATGCTCACGGAGGAAAGCTGAACGTCAATGCGGACACGGCAGCGGCCGCAGTGGCTCGATTGATTCAGGCAGAAAAGCTGGTCTTTTTGAGCGATGTTCCGGGGATTTTTCTGGACCGGAAAGATCCATCAACATTGCAGTCGCATTTGAATGCCGCTCGCTGCCGAGAGCTGATTCGAGAAGGCATTATCGACGCGGGAATGGTCCCGAAAGTGGAAGCCGCCTTGGAAGCGCTGGAAGCAGGCGTCAAAAAGGTGCACATTATTGACGCGAGAATCCCTCATTCGGTTTTGCTTGAGATCTACTCGAATGAGGGGATCGGAACCGAGATTGTCCTTTAGTGAAACAGGTCCTGGAGACATCATGCATCCTGCCGCGACTCGTTCCAGCCAAAAAACCATTGATCAGTTCGCGAAGTATGTGATTCCCAATTACAAGCGCTATCCCGTGAGTCTGGTTCACGGTGAAGGGAGCTACGTCTGGGATGCGGAAGGTAAGAAATACCTCGATCTCTTTCCCGGTTGGGGCTGCGATATCCTGGGACATAGCCCGCCCAAAGTGGTAAAGGCGATCCAGAAGCAGGTCGATCACCTGATTCATATCCCGAACACCTGGTACACCGAAGCCCAAGGGGATTTTGCCGAGGCGATCGTCACACGAAGTTTCGGTAAGGTCTTTTTTGCGAACAGCGGAACCGAGGCGAACGAAGGTGCGATCAAGCTTGCCCGATTGCATTATGCGAACAAGTCGGGTGGAACTCAGAAGTACCGTATCATCACGTTTGAAAACGGTTTTCATGGAAGAACGTTCGGCTCGGTGACCGCGACCGCTCAGCCCAAGTATCACGAAGGACTGGGACCGCTGCTTCCCGGTTTTCGATACGCGCCTTACAACGATCTGGATGCAGTCAAAGCACTGATCGATAACGAAACCTGCGCCATTATGCTCGAGCCGATCCAGGGCGAGGGTGGAGTTAATATCGCCAGTGATGACTTTTTAAAGGGGCTTCGCCAGTTATGCGATCAACACAATCTGCTGTTGATTCTCGATGAAGTTCAAACCGGGATGGGCCGGACCGGACATTGGTTTGCCTATCAGCATTCGGGCGTCCAGCCCGATATTATGACGCTCGCCAAAGGGTTGGCTGCGGGGGTCGCATGCGGCGCCTTTGTCTGCCAGGACCATATCGCACCGAGTCTCAGACCAGGCATCCATGGGACGACGTTCGGAGGTAATCCGCTGGCGATGTCTGCCGGAATTGCCACCATGAAGATGATTGAAGAAGAGGGGCTACTTGAACATTGTCGTGAAATGTCTGCTCGCTTCCACCATCACTTTGCCCAACTGAAAGAGTCACTCCCCATCATTAAAGACGTTCGTTCACGTGGAATGATGATCGGCATTGAGTTGAATATCCCCGCAACTCCAGCGGTTGGCCAGTGCATGGAACGGGGCGTTCTGATCAATGCCACGCATGATACGGTCGTCAGACTATTGCCTGCATTGAACATCTCAAAAAACCAGGTCGACGAAGGTTGTCACGTGATCGCCGACGTTCTCAAACAGATGGGGAAAGAGGCATGAGTCGCCTCGAAACGAACTTTCCCTTTTAAACAATCAACATTGAATCGAAGCTGCGTGAGTGTACTTTCATTCATAAGTCGGCTGCGACGGAAAATTGAAAACTGCCCAAAAGGCTTGGAACTGACTTTGTCATGCGTCATTTGAATTCGCTTCTGGAATTGAAACGATCCGATGTTGAATCGATCTTTGGATTGGCTCGTACTTTGAAAGACCGCCTGAAGCGCGGCGAACGGCCTCAGGTATTATCTGGCTACGTGATGGCTCAGGTGTTCGAGAAGCCGTCACTTCGAACCCGACTGAGCTTTGATGCGGCGATGATGCAGTTGGGTGGCGGCAGCATTTTTCTCAACGCGAAAGACGCGGGTCTGGGGGGACGCGAAGCAGTTCCTGACGTTGCCAGGGTCATCGGTGGTTACAGCGACATCATCACGTTACGTACATTCTCGCAAAAACTGATCGATGCCTTTATCGAACATTCCGGTGTTGCTGTCATCAACGGGTTGTCTGATGAGAGGCATCCGTGTCAGGCTTTGACGGACGTGTTCACAATGCAGGAAGTAATTGGCGACTTGCGCGGCAAGAAATGTGTGTTCGTCGGAGACGGCAATAACGTCGCAAACTCTCTGGCGATCGCGGCTTCATTATGTGGAATGCCGTTTACTGTGTGTGCACCGGAAGACTACCGACTGGAAGAAAAATACCTTAAATCGTTGACGAAGCGAATTCCCACGGCTGAAGTTATCCAGACGGACAATTTCAAATCCGCGTTAAAAGATGCGGCGATTGTCTACACCGACGTGTGGACCAGCATGGGTCAGGAAGCCGAGGCCGAAGAGCGTAAGAAAATCTTCGGTCGTTACCAGGTCAACGAAAAGCTGATGAAACTGGCTCCTAAGAACTGTCGGTTCATGCACTGCCTGCCGGCCAAACGGGGTCAGGAAGTCACGGACGACGTGATTGATGGACCTCAAAGCATCGTCTTCGAACAGGCTCAGAACCGCATGCACCTTGCCAAAGGATTGCTGCTTTGGGTGTTGGAAAAAAAGATCTGATCCAATAAATCAGACCTGGTGTTAGAATCAAATCCAAGCCATGATTCGCGTCGGTTTCTCGCGATTGGAGCTGGTTTGCATGGATGCTGTTTCTTTGTCCGAACACGTTGCCGTTAACAAACGCTCGCGCGGCTTGACTCGATCCAGTCTGCCCATTGCATTTGCTTTTGCAAGCATTTTGGCAATGTCGATCGATATTCCTGTCGCTTCCGTTTTCAAAAACGGACTGCCTCGTTCATTACATTCATTTGG
>JBAXBD010000227.1:0-8678 GCA_037142165.1 Schlesneria sp.
GATCTTCACCGATATAGGTTTTCATTTTGCCTTGATTCAAGAACGAATCGACATCCTGGCGGAAGTCAAAAACGCTTTTTCGCTTCTCCCAATAATCGGGTCCGATTGACTTGGCAAAGTTCACATCCAGTTCCTGCGACGAGGGTGTCACGTTCTGATCTGGCAGTCCGCGATAGTCGACACCCAGGACTTTCGCTAATGCAAAATTGTCGCGTGGATCACCGTATTCGTTGAATAGCGATGTATCCAAACTCGCGACAAGCCCCCCACCGTTTCGGACGAATTCGTCGATGGCCGCCGTTTGGGCATCGTCGAGGCAGGCGGCATTCGGCAGGATCAGAACCCGATAACGCGCCAGATCAGTCGGGTTAAGGTTCCAGTCGTTGATGACGGTCAAAGGCAAATGCTCTTCCTGGGCCGCCCGGAACGTTCCCAGGACATTGGCCATGTATCGCTCTTCGACCCGACCTGCTGATCGGCCGTAGAAATTGCGTGTATTGTCCGACATCAACATTGCGGCCCACGGTTCAGGTTGTTTGTGTGTCAGCCAGGGCTTGCGACGTTGAACTTCGTCCATGCAGGCATAAAGCTCTTGCTGCAAATGCTTCGGTTGAATGACGGCGATACTCGGGCAGGCACCGTAAGTCAGAGCGAGCATCATACGTCGCTCGATCTCATGTGCTGGAAACGAGTCTTTGCCGTAGGGGTTGCCGTGACTGAGGATGTAAGGCTCGCTGAATGCGACACGGTGATTGGTCGTGGCCCAGATATAGGCATTGGCGAATGCAGGAACAATTGTCGTTCCCCGATTGGATTCATCGAGCCAGAACTCTTGATCCGGCGCATCGAGCAGCAGATTCATTCTCGCTGGCATATTGCGGGGGATCGACAGAAAGTGCCCCCAACGCCCGGCGTTTGTCGTCCAAGTCACCAGAGCGATTGTCGGTTTGAGGGACTTGAGTCGGAATTGCATCCGACGAACCAGGTCTTCCATTCGTCTGTCGGCCCAATGCTGGTAGCGACGAAAGGCCGGATCATTCAGATCGGGATTGGGGATTTCTGAATTGGTCTCCTTACGGAAGTTCGATCGACAATGCTGGCAGTAGCAGACTCCTCCGTAATGCAAGCCGTCAAAACTGAAGGCATCGACATCGGGAAATTGTGTAACGATTTCAGCCAGAACCTCGATAAAGAAATCTCCATAGGGGCCAAGCAAACAGAGCATCCCGCCATGCGGGAATTTTTGCAGATCGATCTGTGGGATCGTTGTCGTGTTGGTGTCAATTCGCCGCCACTCGGGATGTGTTTCATAGACTTCACCTTGCAGGCAAGGTGGATAGACACCAAGGATGCGAACTCCGAGACGTTTGTATTCCTCAATGTCTTTCGTCAACCGGTCGGCAGGAACGTGAGGACTTCGCCGTTTGAGAAGCTTGCTATCGTAATACGCATAAAAGGGGTCGACAAATCCCATTTCGCTGATGGTGACGCCGTGCTTTGCGGCTTCTGTTCGGGCTGCGGAATCCATCACGGACAACGTGTAACCACAGCCAACAGTCTCCTGAACCCAGTCAGGAATCGCGATCTGGCGAAACGGTTCCTTATCGAACGGTTGCGAAGCAATCTGTTTGTCGAAGATCTTGTTGTGGTTCTCTTGAGCCCAACAGAGAGCCGGTCCGATGATGACAAACGCAACGATCAACCAGCGAGAAATCACGACCGACCCCTTTTTTGCAGGCAATATTGTAAGCAGTCGGCTATGTGTCTTCCCCAAGTTCCTCTTGCAGGTGACACCAGCGATCTTCTGCCGCAGCCAATTCCTTGGTTAACGATTCGACTTCGTTGTGCAGCCTTAAAGTCTCATTGGCATCGGTTGTTTCCATCATCAGAGCGCTGGACTTTCGCTTCTGATCGTCGAGACGAGCGATGGTCTTTTCGATGGTCGAAATTTCTTTGCGAACTTCGCGTTCGTTTCGCCGGGCAGCTCGGACGACTTCCGCAGGCTTTGCAGCGTCTGTTGGCTTGGCCGCAGAGGGGGGAACCTTTGATCGGCGGGTCGCTTCTTCCCGTTCGCCGTCGTCGATTTCCTTATTCACATAATACAGATATGCGTCGTAATTTCCGGCATAATTGGTGACGTGTCCGTCACGAACTTCGATGATATTGGTCGCAACCTTCTTCATGAAATGCCGGTCGTGGCTCGTGAAGATCACCGTCCCCTTGTACGCCACCAGCGATTCCGCCAGGGCCTCGACAGTATCGACATCCAGGTGGTTACCAGGTTCGTCCAGCACAAGGATATTGTATTGGCTGAGCAGCAACCCGGCGAGACAGAGCCTTGCGCGTTCACCCCCGGAAAGGACGGCAATTTTCTTCTGGACATGGTCGTCGCGAAACAGCAATGCACCAGCAACAGCCAGGATTTCTTGGGATTTCGTCCCCTTTGCCGCGTTCGACTCCAGGTATTCCAATACGGTTTGTTTGTCGGAAAGGCTGGTATAGACGTGCTGCGCGTAGACACCGATGTTACAACCGTAGCCCCAGCGGACCTCCCCTTCGAGCGGTTTCAATGAGTCAACGACGGTACGGAGAAACGTCGTTTTCCCCTGCCCGTTGTCACCCACGATCGCTGCTCGCTGACCATGTTCGACTTCGATATCGATCCCCTCGGCAATTCTTCGCTCGGGGTAACCGATCGCGACATTCAGCGCCCTCAGTGCGGGACCTTGTCGCGGTTCTACTTGCGGTGCTCGAATTCGAGCTGTCGGATCGTCACTGGCGATCTCGGCAACTTCCAGCCGTTCGAGTTGCTTACTTTTCGAACGGGCTTGATTCGCGGTACTGGCACGAGCTTTATTCTTCGCGATGAATTCTTCCAGATGCTTTCGTTTGGCTATCACAGCGGCATTCGAACGTTCCAGATGCTCTTTTTGATCGCGCTGGTACTCCAAAAACGCGTCGATCTTCCCAGGGAACATGGTCAGCTTACCACGCGTCAAATCGAGCGTGTGGGTACAGGTTGCACCGAGAAACCCCCGGTCGTGCGAAACGATCAAACAGGCCTCACGATAGCCTCGCAGAAAGTGTTCGAGCAGGATCTGTGTTCGCAAATCGAGAAAGTTCGTTGGTTCGTCGAGCAGGAGAAGATTCGGTTCGTGCAATAACAGAGCGGCCAGCTTCACTCGTGTCTGCCACCCGCCAGACAACTTCGCGATCGGGCCGTCGAGATAGGCCCCTTTCAATTCAAACTGACCTGCGACTTCGCCGCATTTCCAGTCGGGTTGACCGCTATCCCGCATCAAGAATTCCTGAGCGGTTTCCCCGGGGAGGAATGGGTCGTGTTGCCGCAGGTAACCGATTTGCAACTTCGGATGGCGCGTCACTTCACCGGTATCGAGTTCTTCTTCACCGAGAAGGATCCGAAGCAGCGTACTTTTTCCAGCTCCATTCCGACCGACAAAACCGACTTTGACATCTTCCGAGAGGGTCGCCTCCGCGTTATCCAGCAACACCTGGTTGCCGTAACTCTTGGTGGCATTCTTAATCTGCATCAACACGGCCATCAGAAACGGGTCCTTGGAAGAACGTACAAACGGAATCACGATCCGGCGGAATCTTAGCGAAAATCCGACCATTGCGAGAGAGACCGTCAAAATCCATTTCGAGCCAGTTCAGACCATTTTCGCCGCATTGTAAGAATTATTCGGACTGAGACGTGGCGTCATGACTGAAAACCTGCATTATTGAAAAGAAAGTGCTTGTTTTCGGCCTGAGGCATGGTTTAGATCAATAATCAAGTATGTTCACAAGTCTGTGCAAAGACCGCGCATCAAGCGATCTTAAGATCTACCTGATTCCGCACGGATTTCTGGGCATTCACAGGCTCGATCGTTGACTACGTGGTTGTGAGGCTCGCCATGCTTCGTTCTACCGGATTTCTGTCGTTTTGGATTTTTGTGATCGTCTCGTCGCTGGCTTCGGCACAGCAACCAGAGGCGCTGTCAATCGGTGATCCGCGAGGCAGGGATTCCATTCTGGACTGGAACTCCATTGCATTGAAGGCCGTAGCGGACGATTTCAGCAACATTTACGGTACGCCAGACCAAAAGGGCCCGACACACACGTCACGGGCACTGGCGATTATCCATCTGGCCATGTTTGACGCTGCGAACATGGTGACACCAAAAGCGATGCCTTATCTACCGAACCATACCCCTTCCAAGGAAAAAATCGTGTCATTGGACGCTGCCGTTGCACAAGCGGCTGCGGATACGTTGTCAGCTCTCTATCCAAAACAAGCTAAGGTTTTTTCAACAGCACTGCAGCAGTATCTGATCCCTCTGAAAAATGTGACCGCCAGAAATAATGGGCTCAAGCTTGGACACACTGTTGCAATTGACCTGCTTCTGGCTCGCTCGCAGGATGGCTCAACCGTTGTCGGCAAATACGTTCCAACAGGTGCACCCGGTAAACACGACGTTGATCCAATGAACCCTGGGCAAGGGTGTCTTGATCCCTCGTGGGGAAATGTCTTTCCGTTTTCACCAGTCCAAGATTTTCACTATGTTCCTATGGATCCTCCGGCTCTGGGAAGCCAGGCCTACGCGACGGCCTTCAATGATGTGAAATCTTTGGGAGGTGATGGAATCACCACACCAACAAAGCGGACCAGCGAACAAACCGAAATTGGTCTTTTCTGGGCCTATGACGGATCACGAGGAATCGGTACTCCGCCGAGGCTATACAACCAGATCACGCGTACGATTGCGGTTCAGAAACGAAACACGGAAATAGAAAACGCCCGACTTTTCGGGCTCATCAATGCCGCAATGGCGGATGCAGGATGCATGAGTTGGGGAATTAAATATCATTACAATATCTGGCGTCCGGTACTTGGGATTCGACGGGCAAATGAGGATGGCAACATTTCGACCGAAGCCGACCCAAAGTGGGTTCCGCTTGGTGCACCCGCCAGCAACGGAGGGGGCAAAAATTTTACTCCGAATTTTCCTGCCTACAGTTCGGGGCACGCCACTTTTGGTGCCGCACTTTTCCGAACGTTGCAAAACTTCTATTCAACCGACCACATCACATTTACCTTCGTTTCGGATGAACTTAACGGCGTCACGACAGACAATAACGGCCGTGTGCGGCCATTGAAGCCGCGTACGTTTCATAAACTCAGTGATGCGGCAGCCGAAAACGCCCGAAGCAGGATGTTTCTGGGAGTCCATTGGCAATTCGATGCGGATGAAGGGCTGAGATCAGGAACGGCCGTGGGAGATCACGTCTTCAATTCGATCCTTCAACCCAACTGAGCAAAACGGGCCCCTTATAATTTTAAATTGATCCTTCGAATCGCTGCTTCGACGTGATCCGCGACCTCTCATCGTGCGTTCTATGCGTCAGGGACCGACTCTGGCGACCCGCAGTTCGTCGGCATCACAT
Source organism: Schlesneria sp. (assembly GCA_037142165.1). Lineage (GTDB taxonomy): Bacteria > Planctomycetota > Planctomycetia > Planctomycetales > Planctomycetaceae > Schlesneria. The sequence continues at coordinate 5,449 of JBAXBD010000227.1, forward strand.
CGCGCACAAGTCATGTGACTTGGTCTCCAGCGTGCCTCATCGATCTCGATCGACTAGACTGCTCAAGGTGACCGAACTCTCCGTTTGACGTGGAACGTGCCTGTGATTCACGAATCTGAAGATACGCCGACCTCTTTCAATACGATCGATTCGTTCTTAAAAAGATCGACGAGACTGTTGTCTTTAATTCTGATAATTGTGTTCTTCTCAGGGCACTTGGCTGCGGGCGAATTGAAGGTCGGTGTTGGGCGGCGCATTATTACCCCTGATCCCCTCCTGCCCGTTTCAGGAGGGCTAGGACCGTCGGCACCCGCTCGCGAAAAACAAGGTGAGCTCATGGCTCGCGCCGTCGTGTTTCAGCACGGCGAGACTTCGATTGCGGTTGTCAGCCTGGATTTGCTCGGTTTTCCATCAGTCTTGTGCAATCGAGTCAGGGCTCGGGTTCCTCGGATCACGTCAAAAAATATCCTGATCGGCTCGACACATACGCACAGTGCGCCAGATTGCTATGGGTTTGCCGATGGGCGTGGCGGATTCTCGGGTGATCTGAAATACATGGAGTTTGTTTGTGTCAAAGCGGCGGAAGCAGTCAATGAAGCATTTGACAACGTGAAGCCCGCGCGGCTGAAAATCGGTACCGACGAGGCGAAAGGAAAGATCGCTTATAATTACTATGCACCAGACTTATATGACCGGCGAATGAGTGTGATTCAGGCAATCGATTCAACGAATAAACCGATTCTCACGCTCATCAACTATGCCATTCATCCTGAAGTTCTTGGATCGGGAATCGGGATTCTCAGCCCTGATCTGATTGGACCTCTCTCTGATCGGATTGAAGAGCGCGGCGGTGGGCAAGCGATCTTTATGAATGGGGCACAAGGTGGCATGATCACGGCGGACAATCGTGATCTGAGTCGTCCGAAAGATCCACAGCGGGGCTACTGGCATGACGATCGTACCTGGGATGAGTGTGTTCGGATTGGGAATACGATGGCGGACGAAGCCTTGCGAATCGTGAAAGACGCACCAATTCAGGAAAATCCGAATCTGTACTGCGGTTCAATCGACATCACATTTCCGGTGGATTCCGACCTGCTTTGGGCCGTCGTGATCAGTTCTCCGCTTAAGTATCCTCACAATCCCGACCACAGCATTACAACGCAGGTCAACGTCGTAAATCTTGGCAACGCACAGATATTGACGATCCCCGGCGAGGCCCTGCCCAACATCGGGTTTTATCTCAAGCGAAAGATGCGAGGGGAACACAATTTATTGTTCGGATTGACGAATGACGCCTTTGGTTACATTTTGACAAAGGTCGATTTCCATAGTTTTCCGAGGTATGAATACGTTTCACGGACATCGTTGGGCGAAATGACCGGTGAAATCCTCATTGAACGATCAATTGAATTCATCGAGCAGTCCCCTAAACCCACTACGATATTGAAGCCGTAAGACTGACGTCACCCACAATCTTTTTGAAGTTGACTTCATGCCCGCAGGGAACTGGATTCGTCGACTCTTTTTCATTCTTTATGAACCAGACCCCAGCCAAATGGGGTTCTTAGTCCGTTCACAAACACAAACAGCTTCTGATGTCGATGTGACGGTCGCTGTTCCAGATGCGAAAGAAAGCGAGCGGCTGTTTGGAGTGTCGCTCTCCAGGCGCGGCCTGCAACCAATACATCTGAAAGTCGTCAATCGATCGAACGTGCCATTACGGCTGCACTTTCGAAGTCTCGACCCTCATTATTTTCCTCCGCTGGAGGCGGCGGCACGCTGTCACTTTTCGATCATCAAGCGGCTTTATGCATTCGGAGTCTTCGCCTGGTTTTTGCTCCCGCTAGTACTGCTGGCGCCACTCAAGCTTTTGTCGATCCATTGGGCAAACAAGAAAATGGATGCGATATTTCAGTCTTTAGCATTCCATCGACGCCCTATTGCCGCAGGAGATAGCGCAAATGGATTTGTATTTGCCGCCTTCGACGCAGGGACAAAAATGGTCCGGGTGAGATTGATGGCAACGCAGGTACGGTCATCAACTGATCAGAACCCACAAGTCAAATCAACGTCGGTGAATTCAGTAGACACTGAAAGATCGCTTACGGAATTAGTGCCCGATTCGTTTGTGGATCTGACATTTGCAGTCACAGTTCCTGGGATCAATGCGGATTACCTGCATCGAAAACTTGACACGCTGATTCCAAAGGAATCCCTGCAAGAGTGCGATGTTCCGGAACTGGTCACTCAGTTGAGTAAAGTCGCCGTCGTGACAACCAATCACAGCAACAAAGGTGCGGGCGACCCGATTAACCTCGTCGTGATTGGTGGATTTGAGACGCTTTTAAATGCCTTTACCGGACGTTGGGATGAAACGGAAGTCATTAGTCTTTCAACCTGTTGGAAGACCGCAAGGGCATTTCTCCTCGGCTCCGAGTACAGGTATTCGCCGGTCAGTTCGCTCTATCTATTCGGCCGAAGCCAGGACATTGCCCTGCAGCAGATCAGGGAATCGATCAGCGAGCGTTTGCATCTGCGACTATGGCTGACTCAGTTGACTCACAAAGGGAAGCCGGTCTGGATTGGACAAGTCAGTCGAGACATCGGGGTTCGCTTCACAACATCGGCGTGGAATCTCACAACGCATCGAATCGACCCGGACGTCGATGAATCCCGGGACTATGTATTGGAAGACTTACTCGACGCTGAACGAGTTGACGCCGCAGGTTATGTTGACACATCAATCGCCTGTACACCAAGCTCGCCCCGCCGCAATTTGACAGGCGATCCCTATTACACGGACGGCAAGAGAGTCGTCATTCTCTTGAGTCCAAACCGGACGGTGCCTCGATTCGTTGCATGGTCATGATCGAGAACTCGTGCAACGGTCCTTTAACGACTGCAGCTCGCTCGGTGCAGTTTGAGTCTAATCAAAACGTTCATTCATTTTTGGCGGACTGGAAAATCTGCTCGCGGGTTGGCGCATTGATCAAACCATCACGCAGCGCTGCAAACAACGTCGCGGCGATCAGATCGGCTGTCGTGCCGGGATTTCGACGATGACCATCAGCCCGAAGCCATGCATCGAATTCGCCTAATCGTCCCGGATCGAGCTTGAAGTCAACTCCTGTATCGTCAATCAACATGCGTGCTCTCAATGAGGCTTCTTCGGCAATTGCCCAACCACACTTTCGAGCGATCAACGTATCCGGCCAACAGGACATGAT